>NZ_JBHVCT010000030.1:0-70961 GCF_042803195.1 Streptomyces sp. NPDC057428 | reverse complement strand
CCGCCTCATCAAGCTCGAAGCGCGTAACGCCTTCGGCTTCCGTAACCGCGCCAACCAGCGGCTCCGATCACGTTGTGCAACCACCCGGCGGAGCCGACGGGAAGCACACCCCCACTAAATTCGAAGACCCCGGGATCCGCGCCCAGGGCACCTCATCGCTGACGGTGTACGTCCAAGAGATCTCGTAGCGTGCTCCCCTTCGGCCCTCGAGACCTCGGGGGACCTCATTGCCCACCTGTCCATGATCCGTCGGACGCGCTCCCACTCCCTCAATGGGGCGTCAGCGGGGAGGTGTCTGGGAATTCCTAACGGAGTCAGGTCACGATCCACACGATCTCTTTGAGGATTCCGGTCACCGATCAGCCATGATCCATTTCTTCAAGGCTCGCCGATACGCCATCGACTCCTCACCGGCCTTGAATCGCAATTCATACTGCGCCGGAGGCTCCGGTTGAATGTCGCCGCGCAAAACGCGGTCGGCAAGATCGGCTTGCCCTCGACTCTCGAAGGAGAACCAACTCGAATTACCTTCCGGTGGCTCGATCTGATGACGATCAAACTCGAGTGCCATAGCGAATGCCGACGCAACCACTTCGGCCACACGAGGATCTGAGTCGCGATGATACGAAGCCACGAGCCTGGCGGCCTCAAGGGCCGCACAAACGGCTCCACTGCACGCCTTCTCCGCAGCGGTGACCTTCTCCTTGAGGTGACTTACCAGAGGAACAGATTCCAGCTGAAATTCCACTTCAGGCTCCGCACCCACTTCTCGCCAGGCAGATTCCACCGCCTGGACAGCGGCGAACGAGTCCGCCTGCCTGTAGAAGCTCTCAAAGAAGACCGAAACTACGGAGTTGACTCGAGTCGCCACGGCCATGGAGAACCACCGCTCCGCAACAGCCCGTTTCCGAGCTGGATTTTGGCTTGCCATGTACCGCCAATCAGTAAAGAGCGAGCGCGCGACCAAGTCCGTGTCGCGCGCCCGACTCTACTACCACTTGGCCATGTTGGGCGTCACGATCTTGCCGCCAAGCCTCTCGATCAGCGGCGCACAAGACTCATCACAGAAGCGTTACTCGCGATCAACAACTGTGGCGTTACACGTAGGTTGACGGCTTCCGTCAGCAACATTTCTTCAGCGTGGTTGTGACCCAAGATCAGGGGCGCATCCGTCTTCTTGGGCAACCGGGGGTACATGCGGAAGGCTTCATCTTCCTCGTCCGTGAGTGCTATCTGAGCGTCAGTGAACTCGCTTCTAGCGCCAACCGCGAACAGGTCGAGGCCGTCGCCCTCTGGCACGTGGAGGCCACCTACCGTCTTCCAGCGCGCTCCCGCGCCGAGCTTCTTAGTCGCGGCATCCACACGAGCCTGCAAGTGCGTCGGGTCGGCGGTCGACGACTCGTTGCAGTTGTGAACCAGTACCGGCGTGTTCCCAGCCTCCACGTAGTACGTGTGCAGGCTTCCGATCGTCAGATCGTATGTGACCGTGTTCGCGTGGTAGAGCCGGACGTCGGCGGCCTGGGCTGTGCCCCGTGACCGCCGAGCCGGCGAACGCGCCCACACTGCATGCGGCACCGCCCTGTTCCGCGCAGGAGAATCCCTGCTCGACCAGGGCTCCGGCCGCGCCCGCGATCGCCGCGCAGCCGATCGTGCCGCTGCTTCGCAGCCCGCGAAGTCATCCGGGAAGCGGCGTCGGCCTTGTACTTCTCGACGGTCTCGCCGTTGTCGATGGTCTGGGAGAGCGCGTTTCCTGCTGCGTCGTAGGTGTCGGACTCCAGCAGGTAGGTGCCGTCGGCGCTGCCGCACCACCGGCTCCAGCCCGCCGTACGCGATCAGGTTCGGATCATCGAACGCGGATGAGACCGCCGCCGCGGCATGGGAAGATTGCATCTCGGAAGTGCCTTGCCGATCGTGCCTGATGTGGTCCTAGAGAAACCCCATCATCGCAGGTCACAAGGCACTTCTTCGTTTCCGGAAGACTATCCACAGGCATCAAGCCGGTGGATCCGGGCTGAGTCAGTGCTTCGATGGCCTCCTCGAACCGGCGCGCTTGGCGCAGGGCGGCGCCGAGGTTATTCAGCGCCGCCCCTCGGCGTGGCGGTGACCGAGCTCGCGGCAGGCAGCCAGGGCGGCGGCAGCTGACCGCCGGACAGTGCCTAGTCGCGGTCGTAACCGCCCCCGTCGGAGTCGTGTCCGGACCTGTCCTCATGGCTGTCCCTTGAGCTCGATGCCGTGGACGGGGACGAGTACGAACCGCTGGAGTAGGACGAGTCGTGTCCGCCTGAGCTCCCGTATCCGGACTCACGGATGTCGGGAGGATCCGCAGCACGGGATTCTCCGCTGGCTGGTTCGCTTGCGCCGCCGTCCCTCTTCGCGTGGGCGTCGCCCTTGTCCGAGGTTCCGTCTGACAGGCCTAAGGGGGCCAGCAGCTCGGACGGGTCGGCGGCCTCGTCCGGTGGCTCCTGGTCGGTGAGTGCCCCGGGGGTGTCGGGTTCGGAGGCGTGGGGGAGCCCGCGGTCCGGCAGGTCGTCGGGGAGTCCCGGCGGATGTGGCGACGGCGCGGCAAAGTGGGGATCGGGCGGCGGGGGGAACACGAAGGTGGTCATCCGTTCCGGAGTATCGGGATGGATGTCCGGCAGGTCCATCGCGAGGAACGGCGGCGGAAGGGCCGGAAGAGGACCGAGCGGGGCGAACGCGGGGGGACGGGTAAGTCCGCTCCAGCTGACGACCGGTAGGCCGACGTGTTGCCGGTTCCTCCGGGCCAGCTGTTCCCAGCGCCTTGCCTCCTCGGACGGGACGCGGGCGAAGGCGTCGGCGGCCGCGTTCAGATGCCGGCGGGTCCTGCGGGCGTGCCGGGCCGTGATGTGTAGGTCAGCGAGGTTGTACTCCGCCTGGCCCCGGCCGAAGTCGTCGAGACCGGCGAAGCAGGCGGAAGCCTTTTCGTACGCCCGTCGCGCCCGGTCGAGGTCTTCAAGCCGGTGGTGCAGGTTGCCGATGCCGAGCCAGGCCCGGCCTTCGCTCTGCCGGTCACCGTCGATGCCGGAAAGCCTACGGGCCTCATTGAAGTGGCGCAGCGCCTCGCAGGGCCGACCGTCGCGGGTCTCCGCGACACCCAGATTGATCAGGATGGCGACCTCGGCGGTGTCGATCGATGAGGGCTGCGGGCCGCCCGCCGCGGCGGCGCGCACCTCCGACGCCAAGGCGCGCGCCACGGCCAGCAGTGCCTCCAGGGTGCTGACGGGGAGGTCCGTGTCGCCTACGTCGTACATCTCGCACAGCGCTCGGTACCGGAGGACGGTGAGCACTTCGGACGCGAAGCGGGCGCCTGCGGGAAGCATTCGGACGGCCTCGGTGTAGCAGTGGTACGCCTCACTGGTCAGCCCCTGCTGGTGGTAGGCCCGGCCCAGGTCCTTCAGGAGGGTGCTCGCGTGGGCCTGTTGCCCGGCCGGTCCCGCCAGGCCAGCTGTTAGACGGTGCGTGCGCACCCAGTCGTCCCAGTACTTGCGCACGTCGAAGTAGCGGGTCAGTTTCAGGGTCAGCTTGACCGCGTCCGCGCGCAGCAGAGGGCGCGTGCCGGCGTGGAGGACCGCCGCCACAAGGTTCGGCCGCTCGGCGTCCAGCCAGGTCATGGCCGTCGTGGAGCCCTCCGACAACTCGCGGTCCGCGTCTGCCGTCTTGGCCACATAGTGCCGCAGCAACCGTAATGCGGCCGCGTCCCGCTGGGCCTGCGGCACCGCGTCAGCCAGCTCCTCCGCATAGAGCAGGACCAGGTCCTGGAAGCGGAAGCCACCCTGGTAGGGATCACCGTGTTCGAGGAACCGCAGATAGTAGAGCGCGTGCAATCGGTCCGCGGCTTCCGAGGGCTCGATCCGGGCGAGAGCGGCCACCGCGTCCGCCCCGATGTAGGGCCCGGGGTGAGAGGGCAACAGCCGCAACAGGGCCTGGTCCGCCGGCGAGAGCAACCGGAACGACTCCTCAAGAGCCGCCTTCACCCCTCGTGCACCCCCCTCCAGCTCGGTCAGCCGCCGTGACCGGTCGGCGAGCCGGTCCCGCAGCTCTCGCACAGTCATTCGTTCCCGGGCAACGAGTATCTGGGCGGCGAGCATCAGCGCGAACGGCAGCCGGTCGCACAGATCCGTGACCGCGGCCGCCGACGACGGATCACCGGCGATCCGCTCGTCGCGCGCCCCGGAGGAGGCCCCCAGCACCGCCGACAGCAGGGCGACGGCGTCCCCTGGCGGCAGCGGCCCCAGCCCGAGATGCCGTGGTGCGGGATTCAGGCCGGTCAGCTTGGCTCGGCTGGTGACGACAAGGCGGCCGGGAGACGGTGGGAGGAGGGAGACGACCTGGTCGGCGTGCGCGGCGCCGTCCACCACCACCAGGACCCGCCGGCCGCCGAGCCGGGCCAGGTAACGGGCGCGCGCCTCTTCAGGGTCGAGGAGTGGCGGAGACGGTGGTGCCTCCGGGTCCAGCATGCGCAGCACTTGGTTCAGCGCGCGCACGGAGTCGTACTGCTCGGTCGGCCGATTGCCGACCGTCACCTGGATCTCGCCGTCGAACCAGCCGCCCCGGCGGGCCTCCTGGGCCACCGCATACGCCAGGTGGGTCTTCCCGGCCCCGGCCGGACCGTGGATGACCAAGGGCCCCCGCACTCCCGCCCCGGGCTTGAGCCAGTCCAACGCCTGCCGGACCTCGCTGCGCCGGCCAACCCGCGGCGCCACCTCGGGGAGACGGCCCATCACATAGAACTCGCGGACGGCACTTACACGTTGATGGATGTGCTGGATGTTGCCGTCGCCGATCTGCACCGCGCTGCCGGTGAAGTCGCTGCCCGACACCCCTCCCGCGCCCCGCGCCCCGGAGGGCACCGAGGTCACGCGTCCCGGCCGATCCGGATGTCCTGCCGGTTGCCGTCGCCGATCTGGACCTGGCTGCCGGTGAAGGTGTTCCCGGCGACCGACTGGACCGGCTGTCCCAGTTCCCGCAGCCGTTCAGCCGCCCTGTCCTGACGGTCGCCCTCCAGTGCTTCGAGCAGCTCCCGGAAACGGAGCGCCCAGGTCAGCCCTTCGGCCTCCCGTACCCGATCCCGCTCCTCCGGCCCCGCATCCCGCACCGCGCCCTCCGTACGGTCCAGCCGCGCCAAGGTGTCGTCCCCGCGACCGAAAAGGCGCGCGACCCGCTCTCGGGTGGCCGCCCACGCCTCCGTACCCGCCGACTGCGCCATTGCCGTGCCGCTCGCCGAGGCGAGCGCCACCAGAGCCTCTTCCAGCATCCTGTCCCCCTAGCAATCTGTTGCTCTCCGCGCGTGCTGCTCCTGTTAGGAACGCACGCGTGAGCGCTCCTGGTTCCCGCCGCGAACGGGCGAGAACCGCCGGGTCGGGCTCGGTCCACGGAGGCCCGGTGGTCGGCCGCCGGGGGGCCAGGACCCTCGGCGGCGTCCGTCACTCCGTGCGGTCGCCCTGTCTCGCGCACGGCCCGGGCGCCGGTCATCCGCTGTATCTCACTGCCCGCGCGGACCCGATCATCGATGCAGGCCAAAGCCTGGTCCAGAGCTGGCTGGCCGCGCGGTACCCGACACAGGGCGCAGAGGCTCTCGAAACAGCGGCGGATGCCATCGTCCGCATGACCATCAGTCATCTCATCCTGCTGGCCTGCGCACCACAGTTCACCGCCCAAAGACTTGCCACAGCGGCACTGAGACTGCTGAGCTGAATCGACCGGGGAATGTCGGCCCGCGAAGCGGTGCGGCCGGCCCGCTCCGGCCGCGAAGCAGGCGCCGCCGCTGTTGCAGTTCTCGCCGGCGCGTGGTGCGTGCCCGGTCTCAGGCTCCAGCCAGCAGCGCCTCCAGCGCGTCGGCGGTCTCCGGGTGGTGGCCGACGAGTGCCGCGCCGCCGAGTACCGCGCCGCCCGGGGCCTCGGCCTCCGTCTCCCAGGTGCCCTCGCAGCCCAGCAGCCGCGCCAGGCTGTCGCAGGTGTCGGGGTGCGTGGCCAGCAGTGCCGCGCGGCCGGACGCGCCGCCACCGGACCCGGCAGGGGCGGCAGGCGCCTCCGGGGCCGCCTGCCAGGGCGGGACCCAGGCATCCAGCGCCGGCAGCCGGCCCGGGAAGACGCGTCCCGCCTCACGGATCAGCAGCGGGGCCAGGTCGGCGCCCTCGGACCGCAGGCTGGTGATCAGCGTCGGCAGCCAGGGCAGCAGCACCGGGTCGGGCAGCCGCGCGAAGGCGTTCGACACCGCCTCGACGACGAAGTCCACCAGTTGCGGGACCGGTTCCAGCGCGTGCAGGAAGCCGCTGAGGTAACGCGGGTAGGCGGGCACCACCAGAGGGTTGTCCAGCAGCGCGTCGCACCGTGCCCGCAGGTCCGTGCGGGAGAGCTGCCCGAGGTGCACCTGGGCCGCCCACAGCAGGGCGACCCTCGACGGCTCCTGCGGGTGCGACTGTCCGAAGGCCAGATCCAGCTGGGTCCGGTCGCACCCCAGCGACAAGGCAAGGCTCTCCATGCTGAACAGGAAACCCAGCATCGCCGCGACCTGGCGCACCGTCGCGTCCTCGTCGGTGAACGCCGTCGGCAGGAGCGTGCAGTAGTGCGCGTAGCCCGTCTTCGCGAAGGACTCGATCCAGGCCGGCAGCACCGGGCGGCTGATCCGGTAGTGGGCCAGCAGCCTCCGCACCCGGCGCAGCACCTCCGGCGCTCCGTCGACGCTGCGCTCGGTGGCCAGCACCTCCAGGGCGCGGGTGCCCAGTTCGTCGGCCAGGCGGTCGCTGCGCAGGTACAGCACGGCGTCCTCGACGGCCTCAAGGACCTTCGCGGTGGTGGCGTCCGGAGCGTACGCCACCCGGCGCAGCCGCTGTTCGAGGACCTGCTCGATGCTCACGCCCTCGTAGCCGAGCTCGATCAGCGCCCGCTGGTGGGTGCCGAGGGCGAGGTCCCAGGACTCCTGGACCGGCCTCTTTCCGAGCTCCCGCTCACCCATGATCGGCCGTGCGGCGCCGTGCGGCATCAGACGGCGCAGCATCCACAGCACGTCGGAGCACTGCCGCAGCTCCGGCCGGGACGTCATGTCGAGCAACGCCCGCTGCACGCCGTGCTGCTGGAGCTTCATGTCCAGCGGTGCGAGCCTGTCGTGCACGTCCCGCGCCAGGGGCGGCAGGGCCTCGTACCCGACCTGGCCCACACGGTCGCCGCCCATCAGGATCTCGACCAGCCGGCGCACGTCCCGCCGGCCCGGCACGGTCTCCTTCTCGATACAGGTGACCGCCGCGTCCTGGAAGTCGTACGGGGTGGGCCTCGCCCGGTCCCGCATGCCGGCCAGCAGGATCGACGTCTCGAACACCGCTATGGCGTCGGCGGTGGACGCGAGATAGCCGTTACGACGGGCCGCGCGCACGATCTCCACCGACCAGCCGAGCAGTTCGGCCTCGTCCAGCCGGTCGAGGGCGGGCGGGCTCTGCAGGAAGCCGGACAGCTTGTCGGCGGGCTCCACCGGGGCCACGGGTACGGCCGTCGCGGCGGCCTTTCCCGGCTTCCTGGCGCCTGCCTGCCCGGCGAGACGGAACGGCTGCACGCGGGTACGCCTGAGGTTCTTGGCCCACTGGGTGGCGGCGATCGACACCGAGCCCGCCGCGAGGCCGAACTGTGCCTCGATCGCGGCGTGGCTGGACGGGATCAGGCCGTACTGCCAGGTGCTCCCGCTCGGTGGGCTGATGTCGAAGGTGTCGCTGCCGTGCACTCCGAACTCCTCGACCCTGCTGGACGCGTGGAACGCGCCGCAGACGTAGAGGCAGTCCACGGGATCGGTGCCGGTCGCGGCGAGGTGTTCGCGCATCCGGGTCCACATGTGGCGCTCGCGGTCCTCGTCGACGCGGACGCGCCCCGGGTCGCCGGGGGCCAGACGCCGGAAGAGGCTGCCGATCAGGAGCATCACCTGCCGGTAGGTGTCGTGGTCGCTGTCGCCGAGCGGCAGCTCGACGTACTGGTGCCACCACTCCGACCAGTGCCGCACCCGGCCGTGGTGCAGGAGGTGCTCCTCCAGTTCCGCGAAGCGGGGCCGGAGGTCGCCGATCTCCACCCCGACGGCGTCGCCGTGCAGCGCCGCCTCCTCCTCCGTGGGCCGGTCGTCGGGACCGGCTGGCTCCGTCCCGCCCGCCTGCCACTGGAACACGTGGTCCGAGGACCGGTCCACGAGGACCAGTTCGACGCCTGGGGTGTCCAGCGCGTAGGCGATGGCCTGGTACTCCGCGGATGCCTCCGTGATCGGGGCGACGACCGAGAGCGGTGCCCACTCGGCGGGGAAGCCCTCGACCTCGCTCGCGTAGGCCTGGACGGCCACGGGGAGACGGCAGTTGCGCAGCTCCGACAGGAGCGGCGCCATGTCCTCGCAGAGTTCCAGGTACACCACCTTCGGCTGCTTCTCCCGCAGCCGTCGCGCCATCGCGACCGCCGAGGCGGGCGAGTGGTGGCAGACGGGAAAGATCTCCAGCGGTTCGTGGACGGCGCGGTCGACGTCGTCGACGATGCCGAGGAGGATGCCCTGCAGCGCGTCGGGACCGTCGGCGAACTCGGCCGCAGCCTCCTGGAGCTGACCGCGCAGGGCGTCGAAGGGCGTCTCCCGGCCGTCCGGGACGTCGGTGCTGACGGCTGATCTCACAGGGCCACCGGGGATCGCAGGGCTCACGGGACTCACAGGGTTCGCGGGACCGACCGGGCTCCCGGGGCCGGCAGGGCTCACGACAGGTTGGCGATCGCGTCGCGGCCGCCCTCGAGGAACTCCGGCCAGGAGCCCCCCGCTTCCTTGCTGCGCGGCTCGACGACGCCGTGCAGGTACTTGTTGAGGATGGCCAGGTCCTCGGGTTCGCGCCGCGCCAGCGATCCGACGAGCGAGGAGGCGAGGGTACGGGCGGTCAGGGCGCGTTCTCCGAAGAAGTTGCTGTGCAGGATCGCGTCCTCCAGCACACCGATCTGCTCGGCGCTCGACAGCGCAGACTCCAGCTTCTCGTCGTCACTGCCCGCCGCCGCCGAGGAGGCCCGCAGGTCGGCGAAGCTCTGCAGGAGTACGTCGAGGAGGTTCGGCGGCACGTCCAGCTCGATCCGGTGGCGGCGCAGCAGCTCCTCGGTACGGAAGCGGACGATCTCCGCCTCGCTCTTCTTGTTGGTCACCACCGGGATGCGGACGAAGTTGAAGCGGCGCTTGAGCGCGGAGGAGAGGTCGTTGACGCCGCGATCGCGGCTGTTGGCGGTGGCGATGACGGAGAACCCCGGTTTGGCGAAGACGATGTTGTCGCTGTCCATCTCCGGCACCGAGATGTACTTCTCGGACAGGATGGAGATCAGGGCGTCCTGTACGTCGCTGGTGGAGCGGGTGAGCTCCTCGAAGCGGCCGATCGTGCCGGTCTCCATCGCGGTCATGATCGGCGAGGGGATCATCGACTCCCGCGACTGGCCCTTGGAGATGACCATCGAGACGTTCCAGGAGTACTTGATGTGATCCTCGGTGGTTCCGGCCGTGCCCTGCACCACCCGGGTGGAATTGCGCGAGATGGCTGCCGACAGCAGCTCGGCCAGCCAGCTCTTGCCCGTCCCCGGGTCCCCGATCAGCAGCAGTCCGCGGTCGGAGGCCAGCGTGACGATGGACCGCTCGACGAAGCTGCGGTCTCCGTACCACTTCTGGGAGATCTCCCGGTCGAGGCCGTCCGAGCGCTGGGATCCCAGAATGAAGAGGCGGACCATCTTCGGCGACAGGCGCCACGAGAAGGGCTTGGGCGCGTCGTCGACCGACTCCAGCCAGTCGAGCTCTTCGGCGTACTTGATCTCGGCGGGGGCGCGCAGCAGATCGGACATGGGGATGCCTTTCGAAGTATGTGGGTGTGGCGCGTGAGGCTCGCGCGGCAGTGCGGGCGGAGCCGGCCGCTCTCCGGTCCGGCACGACGGCCGCGGACCGCAGCGGGCTACGTGAGGAAGGTCTTGAGCTCGTGGACGAGCTTGCGGATGTGGCCGGACAGCACCGGAGTGCCCTGGTCCTTGAAGCGCTCCCGGAACCACGGGTTCACGCTGGCGCGTCCGGAGCTGGTCACCGATCCGACCGGGATGAACTTGGCCCCGGAGCGGTGGATCGCTGCCATGCTTTCGAACAGAGGCTCGCTCTGCCACTCGTAGAAGTCCGATATCCAGACCACGACGGTGTTGCGGGGCTCGGCGATCTTCGGCTGGGCGAGGGCCATCGCGACCGTCCCGTCGGTGCCGCCGCCGAGGTTGGTGCGCAGCAGCGTCTCGAACGGATCGCGCACCCATGGAGTGAGGTCGAGCGCCTGGGTGTCGTACGCGATCAGGTGCACGTCCACCTTGGGCAGGCCGGCGAAGATCGAGGCCAGGATGGTGCAGTTGACCATCGAGTCCACCATCGACCCCGACTGGTCGACCACGACGATCAGCCGCTGCGGCGTCGTTCTGCGCGCCGTGTGCCGGTAGTAGAGGCGGTCGACGTAGAGGCGCTCCTCCTCCGGGCTCCAGTTGGTGAGGTTCTTCCAGATCGTCCGGTCGAGGTCCAGGTTGCGGAACACCCGCTTGGGCGGGACCGACCGGTCCAGGGCGCCGACGGTGGACTTCTCCACCTGGGTGCGGAGCACCTCGGCGACCTCGTCGACGAAACGGCGGATGAGCGCCTTGGCGTTGGCCAGTGCCACCCCGGAGAGGTTGTCCTTGTCGCGCAGCAGCTGCTCGATCAGCGACATGCTCGGCGTCAGCTGTCCGGCGAGCTTCGGGTCCGCGAGGACCTCGCGCAGCCGCATCCGCTTGACGAGGCCGGCTTCGATGGAGCCGAGTTCGGGGCCGATCTCCGGGATGAGCCGGCTCAGGTCTGGTGTCCTGCCACCGCCCCCGGTGCCGGTCGGGCTGACGCCTCCTCCTCCGCGGCGTCCGCCGCGCAGCTCGCCGGGCTTGCACCCCAGGGCGCGCTCCAGCCAGCCGGCATCGGACTGCCAGCGCGACAGCTGACCGGCGGTGACGGTGCCGGGCGCGGAGTGGAACACGTTGAGCAGCACCTTCGACACGAGTGCCGCGCGCCGCACCTCGGCCGCCCGGTCACGCGGGTCGTCGCCGTCCGCGTCCGCCGCGGGGTCCGCCCCCGCCGTCTCCGGAACCATCAGGCCGTCGAACTCGGCTGCCAGCTCCGGATGGCGCTGCACGACCGAGTCCACGGATGCCTGCGGGTCGAGGAGCGCGGCGGGCAGTCCGATGTCCTCGACCACGGCGAGGCTCGCCGATTCCAGCGACGCCTGCTCCTCATGGTCGAAGAGCCGGGCGAGCAGGCGCCAGTACATGACCTGGCGCCGGTTGTCGTACGAGGTCGCCGCGGGCGCCTCGGGAATCTCCGGCTCCGTCATTTCCGCAGAAGCCTTCCCGCTCGCTCGCTCAGCGCCTTCGCGGCGTCGGTGGCTGCCTTCTCCGCCCTGACCCCGGCCTTGTCTGCCGTCCCGCCGGCCCAGGCTCCCGCGTGGACCGCGGTCACCTTCCTGCGCACCGAGGTCTCGACGGCGAGCGGCTGCACGCCGAACTCCCCCGCGTCCCAGCGGATCAGCCCGATGCACGCGCCCGACCTGCCGACCGCCTCCGGGGTGAGCGGACCGGCGGTCGGCACCCGGTCGGTGTGCACCGGCAGGTCGAGCCCGGCGACGGTGAAGGTCACCACGCCGTCGTCGTCCGTCCGGGCTGTGTAGCCCTCCAGGAAGACGGGGACGGCGATGCGCGCCGGGTGCCGGTCCAGGGGCGCGGTCGCCGTGGCTGTCGCCGTGGGCAGCGACACCCTGGCGGTGGCGAAGGCCTCGGCCGGCTCACCCGGCCGGGCGTGCTCGTCGCTCCACACCAGGTCGCCCTCGGCGGTGACGGGCATGCCGGTAAGGAGCATGGCGCGGCCCTCTCCCGCGGCCGCCAGGAGTGACATGTGCGGACGCAGCAGCTGCCAGATGCCCGCTCCGACGACCGTGTCGGGCTTGGGCACCGAGACACTGGCGCGCACGAGGCGGGGCGTGGAGCCGTCCGCGGGCTCGAACACCGCGTGCACCTGCGCCTGGGCGGCGGTCGCGTGCTCCTGTACGTCGATACCGAGGGGCAGGAGGCGTCCGTCGGCGGTCCCGACGACGGGCGCCGCGCCGGCGCCGGGCACCGTCAGGAGCATCCCGCGCGACCACAGGTCGGCCCAGCGGCGCACGGGGAAGGTCTCCATGGACGCGCCGGGGCAGGAGGCGGCGAGCTCGGCAGCGAAGCCGTCGAGGAGAGTGGCGAGGCGGCGCAGCGCCGGGTCCGGGAGCATCGCCGAGACCACCTCCGCGGCGCCGGAGACGAACTCGTGGTCGAGGCCCTGCCATCCGCAGCGCGCCAGGTCGGAGAGCCAGGCACGGGCGGCGGCCAGCAGGTTCGCCGCCGGCTGCGCACCGGCCTCCGGACCGGGGGCGTCGTCGCGGGCCCGTCCCGCGGCCTCCTCGACGCGGGCGAGCAACGCGTCGTGGACCGAGCCGAGCAGCGCCGTGCGGGCCGCGGCCAGCGCTACGAAGTGGTCCTCACCGGCCGCTCCGGCCGCGGCCTTCGCGGCCGCCTCGGCGATCCGGCCGGCCAGTGGCGTCCCCTGCACTGCGTGGGCGAGCCGGGTGGCTCCGGCGGTATCGGCGGGCTGGGGCCGGATCAGTCCGGCGAGGAGGGCACGGTCGAAGGCGTCGACGGCCTCCATCGCCTGGTCCAGTCCCTCGACGGGTTCGGCGAGCAGGTCGGCACGCATCACGCCACCGCCCGCGTCGGCGGGAAGAACTGCATCTCGGGCAACGGCGCGGTGGCCGGGGCGTGTTCCAGGTAGGTGAGGTGCCGGAGGAAGCGGCTGAAGACGGACGCGGCCGCCTTGGTCGCGTCCATCGGCGGGCTGGCGCTCCTCATCGCCGCGGCGAGCGCGGCACCGTCGACGTCACCCGCGGGAACCTCGGCTTTCAGGTACCGGACGACCCGCGCGGCGCCGTACTGCAGGACGGCCTCGTTGATCAGAGCGCCGATGTGGTTGCAGAACGAGCCGCGCGCACCGCCGCAGGGCCGGTTGTTGTTGGTGCTGCAGGCGAAGGCGTAGGTCCCGGCCGCGACCGAGGACACGTAGACCCGCCCGATGTCCGAGCCGCTGGACACCACGCCCTGCAGGCGTCCGTCCGCCAGCTCGACGAACGGAACCTTGGCGAGCTTGCGGGGCCGCGCGGGCGGTATAACCCGCGCCGTGCTCGACCTCTCCCAATCCGACAACGCGCCATCTCCAATGCACAGCTGAGGGGTTGTCCACGCCCGATCGGCGGAACACGACTGAACCTACCGGCGCGCACTGACAACGCCGTGGCCACAGCCGCGAGGGCGACTCACCAGGTGCCCGGGCGCTCAGGTACCGGGGTCCGGTCCGCCCGCTCCGGGGAGACCCGTGACCCGCATGGTGATGTTCAGCCGTCCCGACTTCAGCCCGGTCGCGGGATCGCCCGTGTCCTCGATGACCTTGGGCACCCCGTGGTAAGCGAAGCGTGAGGGACCGCCGAGGACGAACAGGTCGCCCGAGGCGAGTTCGATGTCGGTGTACGGCTTGGTGCGGGTCTGGGTGTTGCCGACGCGGAAGACGCAGGAGTCGCCGATGGACAGGGAGACGACCGGTGCCGAGGACCGCTCGTCCTTGTCCTGGTGCATGCCCATCCTGGCCTGCCCGTCATAGAAGTTGATCAGTGCGGTGTCCGGGGTGTAGGCGTCCGCCTGCACCGGGTCGCCGTACGCCTCGAGGAGAGCGCGCCGGCCCAGCAGAACCATCCAGTCGGGGAAGTCGACGACCCGCCGGCCGTTCACGTCGTCGGCGGTGCGGGTGTAGGCGTACGGGCGCCAGTGCCAGCCGACGCACACCGTCTGCACGGACATGACGCCACCGCGCGGCAGTCGCGTGTGGCGGATGGGTACGGGGCCGGTGGCCCAGGCGCGGCAGGCCGTCACGAGGTCGCGCTGCTCGTCGCCGGTGAGCCAGCCGGGGACGTGCATCGCGCCCGGTGCCACCTCCGTGGGCGGGCGGGGGATCAGCGCGCTCATGACACCGACACCGCCGCCTCGTAAGAGGTCGCCCAGCGGTGGCGTACGTCCCAGGTGCCTCCGGCGGCGGTGGCACCGCGCAGGCCGTGCACCGTGTCCGGGCCCGCGAGTGTCGGAAGCCGCGAGTCCTGGAGCGAGGCGAAGGCGTACGTGCGGGCCGGATCCCAGCCGGTGGAGTGGCGGAGTCTGCGGGCGAGTCGCACGAATCCGGGCAGCGCGGCCGCGACCACCCACGCGTCGGGCGGACCGGCCGTCAGCCTCGTCGCGGGCCGTAGCCAGGAGGCCGCCGTCTCCGGCCAGTCCACGACGGCGAGTACCGTGCCGCCCTGCGCCTGCCAGGCGTCGGCGAACGCGTCGGCGGATGCCCGGGAGGCGGCGTCCCGGCTGCGGCCCACGGTGACGGTCTCCACGCGGGCATCCGGATCGCGCAGCAGCAGAGCCATGAGGGAGGCGAGTTCGGCATCGGTGTGCGGACGGGGGCCCTCCGGTCCGCCGGTGCCCACCGGATCGGACGCGCCGGTCGGAGGGGATCGGTGGGTGCTGGCGGTGTTCACGGTGTGACTCCTCCTGTGTCGCTTCCGGCGGCCGGGCCGCGTGGTGGAGGACGGGCCCGGGTGCGGGGCGCCGCCCGGGGTGGAACGCGCGTGCCGTGGTTCCTCAGCCCCGCTGACCGGCCTTGCCTGCCCGTCGCAGGACGGTCGCGGGCGGCGGAGACCCGCCCGCGTCCCGGTTCTGGGGCGGGGGCGTCGTCAGGCGTCCTTGTGCTGCAGCTCCAGGTCCAGGAGCTGCCTCTTGCGGTCAAGACCGCCCGAGTAGCCGGTCAGGGCTCCGCTCGCGCCGATCACGCGATGACAGGGGCGCACGACCAGCAGTGGATTGGCACCGATCGCGGTACCGACCGAGCGCACCGCCGCACGCGGGGCGCCGATCCGTGCGGCGATCTCGCCGTAACTGAGCGTGGTGCCGTACGGGATGGCCTCCAGGGCCTCCCACACGCGCCGCTGGAAGTCCGTGCCGCGGCCGGTGGCGTACTCGATGCCGAAGCCGGTCCGCCGGCCGTCGAAGTAGGCGCGCAGCTCGGCGGTGATCCCGGTGAACACGCCCGCGTCCCGCCTCCACCCGTCCTGGACCGTCGCGCCGCCCTTCTGGCCGGGTACGGAGAGCGAGGCCAGGGCTGTGCCGCCCGGGGCGGTGGCCGACTCCTCGCCCACCAGGAGCAGCTCGCCGAGCGGGCTGTCGACTGTCGTGTAGAAGGTCATCTTCGGGGTCCTTCCGGTCCTTCCTGATGCGTTGATCATGTCGTTCGACCGGACTGGGCCAGCCATGGGCTCTCCGGCGGGGTGCGGATGCCGGGCCACGCCGCCGGCCCCGACGGCCGCGTACCGGAAGCGGCGCCGCCGTACCTGCCGCTCCGGCCCGCACACCGCCCCGTACCTGCTGTCGTCCGTTGTCACCCCTCAAGGGTGCGGCATCCCGCGTCATAGGGCTGGCGGAAATCGGACATCACGTTGCGGCGGCCGGGTCCCCGGGGCCGGGGACGCCGGGCGGCCCGGGCCGGGATCCGGGCATCTTCCGGACTTTGATTGGAATCATTCCAGAAGAGTGGTTGACTGCGGACGTGATCGAAACCGAGGCCACGACCCTCCTGCGCGGAGCGTCGCTGCGGGTGACCCGACCCAGGGTCGCCGTGCTCTCGGCTGTCCATGAAGCCCCGCACGCCGATGTCAGTACCCTCCTCACCCTGGTACGCGAACGCATCGGCGCGGTCTCCACCCAGGCCGTCTACGACGTGCTCAAGACACTCGTCGACGCCGGACTGGCCCGGCGGATCGACCTGCCGGGCTCTCCGGCACGGTACGAGGGGCAGACCTGGGACGACCATCAGCACGTCGTCTGCCGCTCGTGCGGCACCATCGCCGACGTCGAAGGCCCCCAGAACGCTCCGCGCCTGGACGCGCCCCGGAACCACGGGTTCACCATCGACCACGTGGAGGTCACGTACTGGGGCTTGTGCCCGGTATGCCGGCCCGAGCGCGGCCAGGGGGACCCGGAGTCGGTGAACAGAAGTTCTCACACGGAGGAGCAGGACAATTTCTGACAACACGAAGCCGCTGACCACTGCCGCCGGCGCGCCGGTCGCCAACAACGAGAACGCCGTCACCGCGGGTCCTCGCGGGCCGATGCTGCTCCAGGACGTCTGGTTCCTGGAGAAGCTGGCCCACTTCAGCCGTGAGGTCATCCCCGAGCGCCGTATGCACGCCAAGGGCTCCGGCGCCTTCGGCACCTTCACGGTGACGCAGGACATCACGCGCTACTCCCGTGCGGCGCTCTTCTCCGAGGTCGGCAAGCAGACCGAGCTCTTCGCCCGGTTCTCCACCGTCGCCGGCGAGCGCGGCGCGGCGGACGCGGAGCGCGACATCCGCGGATTCGCCCTCCGCTTCTACACCGAGGAGGGGAACTGGGACGTCGTCGGCAACAACACGCCGGTCTTCTTCCACCGCGACCCCCACCACTTCCCCGACCTCAACCGTGCGGTCAAGCGCGACCCGCGCACCAACCTGCGGTCGGCCGAGAACAACTGGGACTTCTGGACCAGCCTCCCCGAGGCCCTGCACCAGATCACCATCGTGATGTCGGACCGCGGGATCCCCGACGGCTACCGCCACATGCACGGCTTCGGCTCGCACACGTACTCGTTCATCAACGAGAGCAACGAGCGCTTCTGGGTGAAGTTCCACTTCCGCACGCAGCAGGGCATCAAGAACCTGACCGACGCGGAGGCGGCCGCCATCGTCGCCGACGACCGCGAGTCCTCGCAGGCGGACCTGTTCGACGCCATCGAGCGCGGCGACAACCCGAAGTGGACCTTCTTCATCCAGGTCATGCCCGAGGCGGACGCGGCGACCTACCGCTACCACCCGTTCGACCTCACCAAGGTGTGGTCGAAGAAGGACTACCCGCTCATCGAGGTCGGCGAATTCGAGCTCAACCGCAATCCGGAGAACTACTTCGCCGACGTGGAGCAGGCCGCCTTCACCCCGGCCAACCTGGTGCCCGGCGTGGGCGCTTCACCCGACCGCATGCTGCAGGGCCGGCTGTTCTCGTACGGTGACGCCGCCCGTTACCGCGTCGGGGTCAACCACCACCAGATCCCGGTCAACCAGCCCCGTGGCGCGAAGAACGTCAACACCTACCACCGCGACGGCCAGTTGCGCGTGGACGGCAACCAGGGTGCGGTGCCCGGCTACACCCCGAACAGCTACGGCCGCTGGGCCGAGCAGCCCCAGTTCGCCGAGCCCGGTCTGGCACTCGACGGTGCCGCCGCGGACCGGTTCGACTACCGCGAGGACGACGACAACTACTTCGAGCAGCCGGGCAACCTGTTCCGGCAGATGACCCCGGACGAGCAGGACGCGCTGTTCGGCAACACCGCCCGGGCGATCGACGGGGCCTCGAAGGCCACCGTCGAGCGCCACATCAACCACTGCACGCAGGCCGACGCCGCGTACGGCGAGGGTGTCCGCAAGGCCATCGAGGCCCTGCAGGCGAGCAAGCAGGCCTGATCAGGCCATAGTTGAGTAGGGCCCCGGACGACGCACGCCCGTCCGTCCGGGGCCCCTTGTGTGTGCCCGAATCGGCCGGGCGACGGCTACCCGAGCAGCGCCGTCCGGCCGAACATCTCCGCCGCGGCCCGGGCGCTGGGGGTGCCCGCGTCAAGGTCGGCGCCGGCGGCGATCAGGGCCGCCACGATCGCGTCCTCGCCCTTGAACAGGGCGCCCGCGACTGGAGACTGGTCCCGGCCGTTGCGCCGGTCGACATCGGCGCCGCGCCCGATCAGAGCCCGGACCGTCTCCGCCCTCCCGTGGTACGCGGCGAGCATGAGCGGCGTGTTTCCCCCGGGGTCCTGGACGTCGACCGGCAGCCCGTGGTCGAAGAACTCCATGAGTGCTTCCGTGCGCCCTTGCCTGGCCAGGTCGGACACGATCACGATGAGCTGGTTCGTCTGTTCCTCGGAGAGCGGTTCCATGCCCACACTCTAGGTGCGGGTCCGGCCGCCGCCCCGAGGCGGCCCGCGAGCACGCCCCGGCCCGCCCCTGCGATTCGGGCCCCGGAACGGGACGAGGATCACAACGTCCGGCGTGTCTGAACTTCACGAGAACTCCAGCGAAATGGCACGTGTGTGGATATCGTGCACCGAGCGAGGGCGCATCCGTCAGTCCATGGGATCGGCGGATGCGCCCCGTTTGTGGGGATGCAACTGTGGCTGGGGGGTTCATGGGGCATGTCGAAATACCTGAAACGGATCTATCAGGGCCTGTCGGACTGACGGGAGCACCACGACCGCGTACCGCCACGCCCCGGAGCCACACGGTGGCTCCGGAGCGCGTGTGGAGAGCACCGACGACCGTGGAGCGCGATCGCACGGAGCGACCACGGGCGAGGAAACTGCCCGATCCGCGTGTGCCCGTCCTCGTCATGACCGATCTGCTGGGCCTGGGAGTTCCCGCCTGGCTCGTGCTGCGCACCGGCGGCCAGGCTGGGGCCCTGGCCTCCGCGGCATCGGCGGCTCTCGTCTGGGCCGGTGTGCGCGCGTCACGCGGACGGTACGCACGACGGTTTCCGGGGGAAGCCGCCGGAGCGGTGCACGGCCCCTTCGGCGACTGGCTGGCGCTCGTCGGTGTGCTCGCCGTACTGCTGGCGATGACGGGTGGCGGCTCCGACCCGGCCACCGCCGTCGCCGCACTCGTACCCGGGCTGGGAGTGGCCGTGCTCGTCGCGGCGGTCGGCCGGTGGCGGGCGGCGACCCGGCGCGGACACCGTGTCCTGGTGGTCGGTGAGGCCGCGGGCCTGGACCGGGCGGTGAGTCTTCTCAACTCCCGTACGGATCACTTCTACAGGGCCGTCGCCGTGGTTCCGGTGGGTCCGGAGGCGCCGAACTGCGGCACACCGGTGCCCGGCAGGCTGGCGCCCGAGCGTGCGGACGACGACGTGTCCACCGTGCTCGGCAGCGCCTTCGCCCACGACGCGGACCTGGTGCTCGTCGCGCCCGGCCCGCAGATCGACGACGACCGGCTGCGCCGGCTGGCGTGGGGCATGCACGACAGCGGGCTCGCCCTCTGCGTGCTCTCGGACCTGTCCGGCATCGCGGCGGCCCGGGTGCGGCCCGCCTCAGCGGCGGGGCTGACCCTGCTGCACATCGCGCCGCCGCTGCGGCATGGCCCGCAGGCGCTGCTCAAGACCGTGGTCGACCGGGCCGGTGCGGCGCTCGGACTGCTGGTGCTCGCACCGCTCCTCTTCGGGGTGGCGCTCGCGGTGCGGCTCTCGTCGCCCGGTCCCGTCTTCCACCGTCAGACCCGTCACGGCCGGCACAACAGGCCGTTCACCATGTGGAAGTTCCGCACGATGGTGGCGGACGCCGAGGGGCGCAGAGAACAGCTCTCGACCGCGAACGAGAGCGAAGGGCCGATGTTCAAGATGCGCCGTGATCCACGAGTGACCCGGATCGGCCACGCGCTGCGCAGGACCTCCGTGGACGAGCTCCCGCAGCTCCTCAACGTGCTACGGGGTGACATGT
Organism: Streptomyces sp. NPDC057428; assembly: GCF_042803195.1. Taxonomy (NCBI): domain Bacteria; kingdom Bacillati; phylum Actinomycetota; class Actinomycetes; order Kitasatosporales; family Streptomycetaceae; genus Streptomyces; species Streptomyces sp. NPDC057428. Next base: position 51,304 of record NZ_JBHVCT010000030.1, on the reverse strand, counting down.
CCCTGGTAGGACCACGTCCACCGCTGCCGGAGGAGGTCTCGCGTTACGACGAACGGGAGCTGCGCCGGCTGGCCGTCAGGCCCGGCCTGACCGGGTTGTGGCAGGTCAGCGGCAGGTCGGACCTGTCCTGGCAGGAGACGGTGTCGCTGGACCTCTGGTACGTCGACAACTGGTCGGTGGCCGGCGACATGGGGCTGCTGGCCCGTACGGTGCGCGCGGTCACCGACGGCCGCGGCGCGTACTGAGGCACGGTGGGGGGACGCGGGAGGAAGCGCGTGCGCGAGAACAGGACACGGTGCGGCCGCCGGGCCGGGCGGTCAGTCGCGGGGGGCGCCGTCGCCTCGCCACCAGGCGTAGGTGCGGGCGATGCCGTCCCGCAGGGGGATCTGCGGCTTGAAGCCGAGGGAGGAGAGCCGGGACACGTCGAGGAGCTTGCGCGGGGTGCCGTCGGGCTTGGAGGTGTCCCAGACGATGCGGCCCTCGAATCCCGTCACGTCCCGTACGGTCTGGGCAAGTTCACGGATCGTCAGGTCCTCGCCGCAGCCGATGTTGACGGGTTCGGGCCCGTCGTAGGACTCCAGCAGCCGCGCACATGCGGCGGCGAGGTCGTCGACGTGGAGGAATTCGCGGCGGGGACTTCCGGAGCCCCACAGGGTGACCTCGCCGGCCCCGTCCCGCTTCGCCTCGTGGAAGCGGCGGATCAGGGCGGGCAGGACGTGCGAGGTCTCCAGGTCGAAGTTGTCGCCGGGGCCGTAGAGATTGGTGGGCATGGCGCTGATGTACGAGGCGCCGTACTGCCGGCGGTAGGACTGCACCTGGACGATGCCGGCGATCTTGGCCAGCGCGTAGGCCTCGTTCGTCGGCTCCAGGGGGCCCGTGAGCAGCGCGTCCTCACGGATCGGCTGCGGGGCGTACTTGGGGTAGATGCACGACGAGCCGAGGAAGAGCAGGCGCTGGATCCCGGCGGCGTGCGCGCCCGCGACGACCGCGAGCTGGATGCGGAGGTTGTCCTCCAGGAACTGCACCGGATTGGTGCTGTTGGCCATGATCCCGCCCACCTTGGCGGCGGCCAGCACGACGGCGTCCGGGCGGGTCTCGCGCAGGAACGCCTCGGTCGGCGCGGCCTCGCGCAGATCGAGTGCGTCCCGGCCGCGGGTGATCACCTCGTGGCCGTCGGCGGTGAGGCGGCGCACCAGCGCCGATCCGACGAGACCGCGGTGGCCCGCGACGAATATGCGGGCTCCCGGGCGCAGCAGGGGCAGGGCGGATTCCCGGGCCGGGCCGGGGGTGTCTGTCGTCATGGCTCGGATTGTGCCAGCCGCCCGGTACCCGGGTGACTCTTTGCCGCATTCCACTCAGATCAGGAAATTTCGGTGACACAAACCGCCCCACGGGCGACCACAGAAGGGGGGAGTCATGGCAAAGACCGCACTCATCACCGGTGTGACCGGACAGGACGGTTCGTACCTGTCGGAGCTGCTGCTCGAGAAGGGTTACACGGTCCACGGACTGATCCGGCGTTCGTCCAGCTTCAACACTGAGCGGATCGACCACATCTACCAGGGGCCCGAAGAGGCGAACCGTTCCTTCGTGCTCCATCACGCCGATCTGTCCGACGGTGTGGCGCTGGTGAACCTGCTGCGCGACATACAGCCCGACGAGGTGTACAACCTCGGCGCCCAGTCCCACGTCCGGGTGTCCTTCGACGCACCGCTGTACACCGGTGACGTCACCGGCCTGGGTACCGTTCGGCTGCTGGAGGCGGTCCGGGCGAGCGGGATCGAGACCCGGGTCTACCAGGCGTCCTCCTCCGAGATGTTCGGCGCGAGCCCGCCCCCGCAGAACGAGGAGACGCCCTTCCACCCCCGCAGCCCGTACAGCGTGGCCAAGGTCTACTCGTACTGGTCGACGGTCAACTACCGTGAGGCGTATGGGATGTTCGCCACCAACGGCATCCTGTTCAACCACGAGTCCCCGCGCCGGGGCGAGACCTTCGTGACCCGCAAGATCACCCGAGGGGTCGCCAGGATCAAGGCGGGCCTGCAGGACCGGCTGCACCTGGGCAACCTCGACGCCGTACGCGACTGGGGTTACGCCCCCGAGTACGTGGAGGCCATGTGGCGGATGCTCCAGTGCGACACACCCGACGATTACGTGGTGGCCACCGGCGAGGGGGTCAGCGTCCGGCAGTTCCTCGAGTACGCCTTCGAGCACGCCGGCCTCGACTGGGCGGAGCACGTGCGCTACGACCCGAAGTACGAGCGCCCCAGCGAGGTCGACGCGCTGATCGGTGATGCCTCGAAGGCGGAGGAACTCCTGGGCTGGAAGCCCGAGGTGAAGTCGCGGGAGCTGGCGCAGATCATGGTGGACGCGGACATCCGGCTGCTGAGCGACCAGCTCACGGGGTCAGCGGTCCGGATGGACCGATGAGCAGGCCAGGACGTCTCGGACGCGACCGGGCCGGCGTGTTCGCGTCGGTCCTCGCTCTGGCCGCGGGGGCGCTCGGCGCCACAGCGTCGTGCCGGTCACCGGCACGTTGACCGAATCGGCGGTCACCCACAACACCCGGCCGACGCTCTCCACGTCCGTGCCGGGGACCATGACCGGCGCGTCCGCGGTATCCACCGGCCACTCGGCGGACCTCGACGCGACGACACTGGGCGGGGCCCTTGACTCCGCCTCCTCACTCGCCCTGACCGGCAGCGGGACGGACAGTCTCCGCATCTGGCCGAGCGAGGCAACCGCGGCCTGCCGGCCGCAGCTCGTTCTCACCTTCGGAGATGAATGATGAACGGAAGTACGGGGCGGAGACCAGGGGGACGTGGCCGCGTGCGGGCCGCCTCCACCGCGCTCTGCCTGCTCGCGGGCGCGCTGACAGCGACCGCCGTCGGAGCCTCGCAGGCAACGGCCCTGACACCGCCGGTGTCCATCACCGCGGACGACCTCACCACCTGGCAGACCAACGGCATCGTCTGGTCCATGGCCGCGACCGACGGCGTCGTGTACGCCGGAGGCACCTTCTCCACCATCCGGCCGCCTGACGCGGCCGCGGGCACCTCTGAACAGCCCGCGGTCAACTTCGCCGCCTTCGACGCCGCCACCGGCGCGCCGACGGGCTGCAGCCTGTCCTTCACCCTGTCGTCGGGGACGGCCACCGTCCGGGCGCTCGCGCTCTCACCGGACGGCGCAACGCTGTACGCGGGAGGCCAGTTCGGCTCGGTGAACGGCGTGGGCGTCAGCAACGTCGCCGCGATCGACACCGCTACCTGCACGCCTCGCCAGGACTTCAAGATCTCGGTGTCGGCGACGGTGCGGGCCCTGGACGTCACCGCGAACACCGTCTATCTGGGCGGTGACTTCAACAGCGTGGGCGGCCAGACCCGAAACGGGTTCGCCGCGGTCACCACCGGCGCGGCCCTGCTGCCATGGACCGCCAACGCGGACGAGGTCGGGCGGGCGGTCCAGGTGACACCCGACGGACAGCATGTGGCGCTCGGCGGTGACTTCTTCACCGTCAACGGCACCACCACCCACGCCCTGGCCGTGGTGGACGCCACGACGGGGGCCCTCACGAAGAGCTATCCGGGCTTCATCCCCAACACGTCCACCGTCCAGGACCTCACGACGGACGCGACGGGTCTGTACACGGCCAACGAGGGCACCGGCGGCGGCGTGTTCGACGGCCGGATCGCCATCGACCTGGACGACTACCAGCAGCGCTGGCGGGACACCTGCCTGGGCGCGACCCAGGCCGTCCTGGTGCACTCCGGTGTGCTGTACAGCGGAAGCCACGCCCACGACTGCTCCAGCATGGGCGAGTTCCCCGACCAGCCGCGCAGGCACCTGCTGGCCCAGTCGGTCGACGACCCGGCGCTCCTGCCCTGGTTCCCGGACACGAACGACGGCATCGGCGAGCCCGTCGGGCCCCGGGTGATGGCACAGACGGACAAGGGAGGCCGCCACTACCTGTGGGTCGGTGGGGAGTTCACCACCGTCAACAGCGGCGGCCAGCAGGGCCTGACCCGGTTCGCCGACGGCCCGGACACGGGCGCGCCGTGGGTGCCCAACGTCAGCCTCTCCACGGTCGCCCCGGGGAGGATCGACGTCAACTGGCAGACCAGCTTCGACTCCGACGACGGTGAGCTGACCTACCGGATCTACAAGGACGGGGCGAGTACACCCGTGCACACCGTCACGGGCTACTCCGTCTTCTGGAACCGTCCGCAGCTCAGGTGGACCGACACCGACGTGGCGGTGGGCGAGACCCACTCCTACCGCATCACGGCGAGCGACGGCACCAACACCAGCGCCAAGTCCCCGGCCCAGTCCGCGACCGTGGCGGCGTCCACGCAGGCCTACCCGGCGCGGGTGCTCTCGGACGGTGCGTCGCTCTACTGGCGTTACGACGAGGGCACCTCCACCTTCGCCGCGGACACGACCGGCGGGCTGGACAACGGCTTCCTGCGCAACGGCCCCGCCTACCGGCAGACGCCGGCCGCGATCGCGGGCAGTTCGACGGCCATAGGCTTCGACGGCTCCACCGAGTACGCGTACAGCAACAAGCTGCACGCGCAGCCGGCCCGCTTCTCCGTGGAGACCTGGATCAGGACCACCACCACACGCGGGGGCAAGGTCATCGGGTTCGGCAACCTCACCCAGCAGAACAGCACCCGCTACGACAAGCAGGTCTACATGGCCAACGACGGGCGGCTGGTCTTCGGCGTCTACAGCGGTGGCACCCGCACCGTCACCACGACGGGGGCCTACAACGACGGCAACTGGCACCACGTCGTCGCCACCCAGGGCACCGGCGGTATGGCGCTCTACGTGGACGGGCAGCTGCGCGCGTCCAACCTCCTCTACACGGGCAACGAGAACTACCCCGGCTACTGGAGGGTCGGCGGGGACAACCTGGCCAACTGGCCGAACCGCCCGACCAGCAACTTCTTCGCCGGACAGATCGACGAGACCGCGGTGTACCCGACCGCGCTCAGCTCGTCCCAGGTCAGCGCACACTACGCCCTGAGGACGGCCGAATGAGATATCCGCTCCTGGCCGGCACCGCCGTCGCCCTCGCGACGGCGGTGCTGGCCGCCTGCGGTTCGCCCGGCGGGTCCGGTGGGCCCGCCGACCAAAGCAGGGGGACCGCCGCGGGCAGCACGCCGCCCGCGGCGGTCTCCCCCGCCCCCTCCGTCGCCGGCCCCCCGGCCGCCGGTGCGGACGGACAGTCCACGCAGCCGGCCGCCACGCCGAAGGCGCCCGCCGGAGACATCACCCCGGCGACGGGGTCCTTCACCAGGAAGCAGAAGGAGTACCTGACCGACCGCGTGCCCAAGGGCATGGACCCGGCGGCGGTTCTCCAGACGGGCCAGGAGACCTGTGACAGGCTCCGCTACCTGGACAAGGCCGACCGGGACATCGCCGTCGGCGCGATCGTGTCCGGCGAGATCACCGACGCCGGACCTGCGGTCACCCATCTCTGTCCCCAGCAGCAGGACCTCGTCGACGACGCCGCGCGCGGCTACGCCGACGGCACGCACAAGGGCGCGGCTCTGCGGCCGGGCCGCTACCGCGCCGCATCACCCACGAAGGCGTGCAGCTGGCAGGTGGCGGGAGCGGGCGGCAAGGTCCTGGGATCCGGTTCCTCCGACACCGGCAAGCCGGTGGAGATCACCGTCCCGAAGGCCGCCCGCGCCTTCACCTCCACAGGCTGCTACGCCTGGCTGCCCCGAGGAGACAACGTATGAGCAAGCTCCCCATAGCCGTCGCGATCCCCACGAAGAACGAGGGTCTCAACATCGCCGAGGCGGTGAAGTCGGTCCTGGGCCACTTCGAGGCGGTCGTCGTGGTGGACTCCCACAGCACCGACGACACGGCGAAGATCGCCGAGGAGTGCGGAGCCGAGGTGGTCACGTACACCTGGGACGGCGGCCACCCGCGCAAGAAGCAGTGGTGCCTGGAGAACGTCCGCACGGACCTGGACTGGATCCTGCTGCTCGACGGCGACGAGCGGCTCAGCCCGGGGCTGCTCGCGGAGCTGCGCCGGATCTTCGCGGATCCGGCGGCCCCGAAGCCCGCGGCGTACGACATCCCGCTGGGGTACTGGTTCTCCGGGAAGCGGCTGCGCCACGGCTACACCATCCGCAAGCGCTCCCTCACCGACCGGACCCGCTGCCACTACCCGGAGGTGGGAGATCTCGCCGCGCCGGGCATCGGCGAGGTGGAGGGGCATTACCAGCCGGTCGCGGCGACGGCCGAGGCGCTGAGCAACCCGATCGAGCACCAAGACCTCGACCCGGTCACCGCGTGGTTCGAGCGGCACAACCGCTACTCGGACTGGGAGGCGTGGCTGGAGCACAACCCCGAGGTGAAGGAGCAGGTGCGGAAGGTGAAGTCCCGCCAGGGACAGCTCTTCCACAAGGCACCGTTCAAGCCGCTGGTGTCGTTCGCCTATATGTACGTCTACCGGCTGGGGTTCCTGGACGGACGCGCGGGTCTGGACTTCGCCCTGGCGATGAGCTTCTACCGCTGGCAGATCGCACTCAAGTCGCGTGATAAGCCCGCACGTTGACGCGCCGGGCCCTCACCCCCGCCTCCGGCGGACCACGTCCTCGTAGGTCCGCCGGAGGGTGGCCGTGACGGCCTCGATGGTGAACTGGTCGTTGACCAGCTGCCAGGCGGCCTTGCCCGCCTGCTCGGCGGCCTCCGGCTCCAGCAGTTCCAGCACGGCGTCGGCGACCTTACGGGCGTTGGCCGCGTCCTCGCCGACCCGGCTGTCGATGATCCGGCCCGCGCCGGCCCCCGACACATCGGGGCCCTGCCCGCAGGTGCGGGTGATGACGACCGGAGTGCCGACCGACATCGCCTCCAGGACCGAGACCGGGAACGGCTCCTCGATCGCGGGCAGCACGTACACATCGGCCTCGCGTGCGGCGGCGAGGACCTCGTCGTGCTCCAGCGGGCCCACGTGGTCCAGGGAGTCCGTGACGCCCAGGCTCCGGGCGAGGGCGAGGGTGCCGGCCAGCGCGCCGGTGTCCGGGCCCGCCAGCACGAAGCGGGCGTCCGGGTGGCGGGCGAGGACGTGCGGCATCGCGGCGATGAAGTCCTCGGGCCGCTTGCGTTCCTGGATGCGGGCGAGGTACAGCACGGTCGGCGGGCGGCCGGGGTCGCGGGCGGGCTTGCGCTCCTGCGGGCGGACACCGTTGACCAGCCGTACCGTCCGGGTGAGCGTTACGGGAGCTGCGACGGCGTTCACATCGACCCGCTCCATCTCGGTGAGGTGCAGGACGGCGTCGGCCTCGCGCAGTACCTTGCGGACCCCGAGGACGTCGGTGAGCTGGGCGACCTTCTTCTCGGTGGGGTCGATCATGCCGTGGGTCTGGACGACCAGGGGTGTGCGGGTCGCGAGCGCGAGGAGCGCCGACGGCAGGGTCACCAGGTCCCGCATCAGGTGGACGTGTACGAGGTCGGCGCCGCGCATCATGCGGCGTGCGGTGCGCAGCAGCGCGGCGGAGGTGATGCCACTGACCTCGAACATCGGGAGCAGGTGCCGCGCCTGGAAGAGGTGGACGGGAACTCCCTCCACGTGAACGGGCAGTTCGCCGTCGGGGAAGTCGTCGCCGAGGGCCATGACGCGTGCGTCGTCGCCGTTCGCCCGCTGGACCTTGGAGAGGTTGAACGCCACCCGGGTCGGGCCGCCGAAGGCATGGTCCGGAGTGTGGAGCGTGACAACGTGAAGGACTTTCACCAGAGTTCCCCTCGACTGCGGCCAATAATTCACAGGGTAGTCATCGCGCCCCCTCAAGTGGGCTGATTCGTTACAGTGTTCAGCGGTTCACTGATCCCGGGGGGGCGCATGACGTCGGTGCACACATCGGCGCAGGAGCAGGCCGCCCGCGTGGTCGCGCGTCCGGAGTGGGCACGGGCCGGGGGCGGTGTCCCGGAGCCGCCCGAGCGGCCGATCGTCTGGTCGATGCTGTCGCGAGCCCTGTCCGTGCCGCTGATCCTCGGCCTGGTGTGCTTCCTGCCCGCGGTGATCGCCGCCCAGCCCGGCAACGGGGTCCGGGACACCGCGTACTGGCTCCAGTTGGTGCTCACCTGCTATGCGGGCGCCCGGCTGGCGACGATGATCCTCTCCACCCGGCGGCGGCTGCTCCAGGGCGTCTTCTGGATGTTCGTGTACATCGCGATGGGCGTGGCGCCGTTCGCCCAGGTGGTGATCGGGCAGACGCCGACGCCGATGGTGGGACCGCGCCAGGATCTGATCACGGCCACCGCGATGGTCCTGGTGGGGTGCGCCGCCTACGACCTGGGGGCGCTGCTGGCGTCACGCCGGCCGCTGCGGAGGCGTCCGGCCTCCGCGCGGAGCTCGGGCGGAGGACCGGCCGTGGCCCATCCGCTGCGGCTGCGGCTGCTGGTGCTGGTGGCGTTCGTGGCGAGTGCGTTCTACGTGATGAAGCTGGGCGGGCCCGCGGTCTTCTTCTCCAGCCGGCAGGAGATCAACGAGACCGTGGCGGCGAGCGGGGTCGCCGCGGAGGGGTCCAATGTGGGCTCGGCGTTCCTCAAGGGCTTCGGCACCGTCCCCGCGCTGCTGGCGTTCCTCTTCTACACCCGGCGCCTGGTGACCTCGCGCCGGGCGCGGCGCTCCCCGTCGACGGCCCTGGTGTGGGCGGTGCTCGCGGCGGTCAATCTGGTGGTGAACAACCCCATATCCAACGCCCGTTACTGGTTCCTGACGGTACTGATGGCGTTCGTGTTCACCGCCCTCCCGAGCAGTGCGGCGGTCTACCGCACGGTGCTGGCGACGGGGGTGATGGGGGCGCTGGTGGTGTTCCCGTACGCGGACAAGTTCCGGTACGACGACGAAGGAAAGCGGCCCGCGCAGTCGGCCTCGGTCTTCGAGCCGCTGGTGACCAAGGACTACGACCAGATGGTGATGTTCGCCAACACCATCTCCTGGGTCGATACCCGGGGCCACACCTACGGCCGTCAGCTCGCGGGCTCCGCGCTCTTCTTCGTCCCCCGGGCGGTGTGGAGCGGAAAGCCCGAGGACACCGGGGTCCGGGTGGGCGAGTGGATGGGGATGAACATGACCAACCTGTCGGCTCCGCTGTGGACCGAGTTCTGGGTCGACTTCGGCGCGTCCGGGATGATCGGGGGCCTCGCGCTGATCGGCTACGCGGCGGCCCGCACCGACCGCAAATACGCCCTGGCCGTCACACGGGCGGGTCCGGGCCCGGGCAGTGTGCTGGCGATCGCGGCGCCGCTGCTCGCCGGGTACACCTTCATCCTGCTGCGCGGTCCGCTGCTCCAGGCCGCGGGGAAGCTGGCGATCGCCGCCCTGTGCCTGGTGCTGATCACCACGTTCAGGGAGCAGAGGGCAGTGCGCCGGCGCTGACGGTCCGCTCCACCGGGGCCCGGCGGCGCAGCAGGGCTACCCGGGTCCAGGTGGCGGCGGCCTTGCAGACCGATCCGAGGCACAGGCCCCAGGCGGCTCCGGGGACGCCGCCGAGGGCGTAGCCCCCTGCCATGAACGCCACGGCGGTGAGCGAGAAGACCACCTGGATACTCAGCGTGGTACGCGGGTCGAGCATGCGCAGGGCGAGCAGACCGCAGGTGCCCACGGCCATCGCCGCGTACTGGCTGCCGGTCGCCGGGAGCAAGGAGGCGGCCGCGGGCCAGGTGTCGCCGAGCAGTTCGCGTCCCGCCGCCTCGGGCAGCAGGGCCAGTCCGGTGGCCCAGAGCGCGGCCGTGGCGGCGAGGACGGCGGCGAGTCCCGCGGTGGTCCGTGTCCGGCGCCGCTCGTCGCCGATACGGCTCAGCAGCGGCGGGCCGAAGGACGTGGCGGAGGTGAACAGGACGTTGAGCGGGCCGAACAGGGTGGTCGCCCCGCGCAGGGCACCGACCAGGAGGGGGTTGGCGACGGCGCCGAGGCCGAGGACGGAGAGCTGGCTGGTCGCGTTGCCGACCCCGAACTCGATGACGAAGCGCTGCCCGAGGTGGCCGCGCCGCAGCAGCGGGCCCAGCAGCAGTGGAGTACCGGCGGTCGCTCGGTGCAGCAGGACGGCCGACAGCAGCAGGGCGGGCAGCGCGGACAGGCCCCAGACCAGGATCAGCCGGGCGGGGGTGGCCCCGTACTCCTGGACGGACAGCGCACCGAGGACGCAGGCCAGCCGCAACACGTCTGCGCCCAGGGCGAGATGGGGCCGTCGGAGGGTGGAGAAGGCGTAGCGCAGGGCGTCCTGCCCCAGGACGACGGGCAGGACGAGGCCTAGCATCATGAGGGCGCGGGCGGTGTCACCCGGGACGAGCAGGCAGACGGCGGCGAGCAGCCCGCCGAGGGCGGCCGAGGCCCCGACGGTGAACACGGCGGCCGAGCGGCAGGCACCCCTGGTGTCCTCGCCCGCACCGCGCCGCAGGACCAGCGGCTGTCCGGTGTACGCGCCGGAGACACCCAGCAGCACCGTGAAGACGAGGTAGACCGCGGAGAAGCGGGCGAAGTCGGCCACGGTCGAGAGCCGGGCGGCGGCCACCAGCACCAGGATGTTGGTGAGCGCCGCCACGCCCTGGTCCGCGACCGAGCAGAAGATCGCGGTACGGGCTCTCAACTCCGCGCCCCCGGGAGCGTGAAGGAGCGCAGCCCCATGGTCTCGTCCGGATTCCCGGTGACCTCCGGCGCGTCCGCTTCGAGGGCCGGAGCGCCCGGCCCCCGGCCGCCCCTGCGCCGGCCGGGCTCGGTCCGGTGTTCCGCGCGTCCCAGCCGGCCCCGGCCGGAGTGGAGCAGGGCGCCGAGCACCGAGCCGCCGGAGGCTCCGATGATCTCCCGGATGCGTTCCAGGTCGCTGCGGTGCACATCGCGCGGGTCACAGACGATCATGACACCCTCGACCCGGTCGACCAGGGCGACCGCGTCGGCGTACGACAGCACCGGCGGCGCGAGCACGATGACCACGGTGCCCGGGCGGTCCGCCTCGGCGACGATGCGGCCGACCGGTGCCGAGGTGAGGGCGCGCGGGACGTTGTCCGCGGTGACCCCGGCGATCAGCGCGAACGCGCCGGAGCCGGGCACGTCCACGTTGAAGCGGGCACCCGTCGGCCAACTGCCGTCGCCCTCCTCGGCCGCCCAGCGCGGCGGCCGCACCTCGTGGGCCGACGAGCCCAGATCGCGCGCCAGGGACGGGGTGCGCAGGTCGGCCTCGACGATCAGCACGTCGCGGCCCATCTCGGCGAAGGCGGCCGCCAAGTTGACCGCGGCCGCCGCCGCCGCGGCGTTGTCGCCCCGGGGGGCCGTGACCAGGAGGCGGCGCCTCTCCGCGAACGACGGGTCGTAGGCCAGCCGGAAGGCGACCGCTCGGTACTCCTCGGCCAGCCGGGATCCGCTGCGCCCGATCGCGAGCAGTGTGCCGGCGGCGGCGCGTTCCCGGGGCAGGGTGCCGAGCAGCGGGGCACCGAGCGAGCGGACGAGCTCGCGGGGGGACCGTACGGCGGGGTCGAAGACGAGGCGCACCCAGGAGAGCAGCAGTCCCAGCGCCAGGCCGACGACCGCGCCGAGACCCAGGAGCAGCGGCATTCCGGCACCGGTGGGCGAGGTGGGTGCCACCGGCTTCTTGTTGAGGTAGCCGGGGGTGGTGTCGAGGGCCCTGAGCTCGGAGATCTTCCGGGTCAGCTCGGAGATGGAGACGATGATGTTGGCCCGGGCACTGCTCACGTCGTCCGTGGCGTCGGCTCCCTCCTCCAGCAGGTCGCGCTTGTCCTCCAAGGGTTCGAGCTGGGCGCGGTAGCCGTCCGCCATGTTCTCGATGCTCTCCTGGGTCCGCGACCTGCGGTGTGCCAGGTAGGCGTTGGCCAGGGCCTCCGCGCGGGAGCGTGCCTGCTCGGGAGTCGCCCCGGTGTAGGAGAAGCGGAGGGTGAGAGTGTTGGGCGGGTTGGTCACCTGGAGGCCGGACAGCAGCTTGCGGGCGGTGACGTCGTCGCCCTGTTTGAGCAGGGACCCCGCCGCCAGCACACCGACGGTGTCGCTCACCGCGGTCTGCCGTTCGGAGCCGATGTTGATGCCCTTGTCGGCGGAGGCGCCGGTGGCGAACGGGTCGGCGGTCGCGGAGCGCACCTGCACCTCGCCAGTCGCGGTGTAGGTGTCGTCGCCGCTCAGCGCGAGGAAGCCGCCGCCGAGCAGGCCGACGAGGACACCGCCGGCGAGCAGGGTGCGGTAGCGCAGGAGCTGACGGAACTGATCGCGCAGCAGCGCCGGTTCGTCCTGGTCGTCCAGCGGGCGGATCGAATGGCTCATCGGCGTGGTCTCCCTTGTGCTTCCCCTGCGCGTACGCCCCCGACCGGTCCGTCGCCGGGTCGTGAGCCCCCGGACGTCGCGTCCGCGAGCGCTTCGGTGAGCAGCGCGTCGAAGCGGGCCAGGCCCGCCTCCCTGCCCAGGTGCCGTGCGACGTAGCCGGGGCCGTGCGCCCCCAGCGTGTCCGCCGCGGCGGGATCGGCGGTCAGTTCCCGTACGGCGCCGAGGAGCGCGGCCGGGTCCTCGGGGGCGACGAGCACCCCCGCACCGGAGCGGCGCACCTCGTCGGCGGTTCCGCCCTCGCCTGCCACGGAGGCGACGACGGGACGTCCCGAGACGAAGTACGAGGTGAGTTTCGACGGCACGCTCATGTCGAGCACGGAGGCCCGCTGGGTGACCGCGAGCACATCGGCGGCGGCGAGTACGTCGGTGAAGTCGCCCGCGCCCGCGGGCGGCAGGAAGTCGATGTTGGGCAGTCCCCCGGCGAGTGCGCGCAGCGCCTCGCGCTGGTTGCCGTCGCCCATGAGCACGACCCGCACGTCCGGTGCCAGCCCCGCAAGAGCGACCAGCACGTCGAGCCCCTGCTTGAGGCCCATGTTCCCCGAGTGCAGTACGACAGGGGTGCCTTCGGGCCACCCGAGCCGGGCACGGGTGGCGGCCCGGTCACCCGAAGGGCTCCCCACATGCGTCCAGTTGGGGACGACACGGATGCGGCCGGGGTCGACGCCGAGGGCGGTGACCCCCTCCACGAAGCTCTCGTGGATGACGCCCACGAGTGCGGCGCCGCTCAGTGCGTGGCGCTCGGCACGTGCGGCGACGACCGCTGCACGGCCACCGCCCCGGATTCCGCTCTGCGCGGCGGCGGCGCCCATCAGGTCCTGGACCACGGGTATGTGGGGGACGCGGTGGCGGCGCGCCAGCCAGGCGCCGATGACCCCGCCCGCGAGGCTCGGCATCTGGGAGATCACCGCGTCGGGCCGCCCCGGAGGCGGGGCGAGGATGCCGTGGAGCAGCACGGACCCCTCGAACAGGCCCCGTCTCAGCGCGGTCTGATGTGACGGCACGTAATGGCGGCGACGGTGCACGCGCACCCCCCGGCGCTCCTCCACCCGGCGCCACGCCCCCCGGTACTCCTCGTCCACGCGCCAGGCCGGGTAGTGCGGCATGCCGGTCAGGACCTCGGTCCTGGCCCCCGACGCCGCCCAGTGCTCCGCCAGTTGCGTGGCGTACGGGCCTATGCCCGTCAGCTCGGGTGCGTAGTTGGTGGAGACCACGAGAAGGTGGCGGTTTTCGAACGGTCTCTGATGCTCAGCAGCGGACAACGGATGATCGCCTTCCCCCCCGGAACAGCCTCTCCTTCGAGCTTATCCGTTCACGGGTTGCACAAGTGTTCTTCACAGTAAGGTCGTTGCACCAGTTCCACCGTGGGGGGAGAGAACGGATGGTGCAGCACAGAGTCGGTTACGCACCGGGGGTGTACGACCTGTTCCACGTCGGCCACCTGAACATCCTGCGGCACGCCCGCAGCCAGTGCGACTACCTGGTGGCCGGGGTCGTCTCCGACGAGATGGCCGCGCTCGCCAAGGGCCACAAGCCGGTGATCCCGCTGCCGGAGCGGCTGGAGATCGTGCGCAGCGTGCGCCATGTGGACGCGGCATTCGTGGAGACCGTTCCGGACAAGGTCGAGACCTGGCAGCAGGTCCGCTTCGACGTCATCTTCAAGGGCGACGACTGGCGTGGCACGGAGAAGGGTGAGCGTCTGGAGCGGGACTTCGCCGAGGTCGGGGTGGAGGTCGTCTACTTCCCGTACACGGTGCACACGTCCAGCACCCAGCTGCGCCGGGCACTGGACGTGCTCGTCAGCCGGCCCGGAGCGCTCTCAGCTCCCTGAACCACTTGGCCAGGAACGCCACCAGGAACACGGCGTGCACGGCCGCGAGCAGGGCGTACCCGGCGCGGAAGGCCCCGGGCGCGCCGAGGAGCAGGAAGACCAGGCAGAAGACGCCGTAGTCGGCGGGCAGGAGCGCCACGGCCCGCACCGAGGACACCGGCGCCGCGGGACCGGCGGGCCCCGGGGCGGTGCGGGCCGCCGCCTTCCCGAGCTGCTCACGCAGCAGTCCGGCGCAGAACGTCAGCACGGCGACGAACAGGAAGGCGAGCGGCAGCAGCAGCCACGCGTCCCCGGGCAGCGGGCCGAACCGGTGGAAGGAGATCAGTACGGCGCTGTGGACCAGGATCAGCTTGGCGCAGTCCACCACATGGTCCAGCCACTCCCCGTCGGGGCCGCCGCGCCCCGTCAGCCGGGCGAGCTGCCCGTCCGCCGAGTCGAAGGCGAAGCCGACCGCCAGGCCCGCCCAGACGAGGAACCCGAGCCGCCAGGACGGTTCGGACAGTGCCACCGCGGCGATGGCGGCGAAGGTGAACCCGGCACTGACGAGCGTGACCTGATTGGGCGTCAGTCCCGCTCGGTACGCACCGGCGGCGAGCACCCGTCCGGCCGGGCGGTTCACGTACCGCGAATAGAGCGAGACGCCCTTGGACGTCTTCTGTGCGCCGCGCAACTCGCGCAGCACCGTACCCGTGCTTTCCATACGCCCCCCAGCGCCGGCCACAGCGATCGCTGCATCATGGCAGACGAACGGCCCGCGGGGCGCGGGTACGCGGCAGATCAGGTCTCCTGACCGCATCCGGGCGGCCGGGGCGGCTCAGTCCGCCCCGGTGCCGCGCTCCGGCCCCGGGCCCCGCTCGGGCGCACGCTCCGTGAGCTGCCGGTCCAGATCGTCGCGCAGCAGCTCGGCGTGCTCGATCTGGCCGGTGCGGTAGGCGGACCGCGCCACCAGGTGCGCGGCGACCGGCCCGGTCAACAGCTGGAAGAAGCCGATGAGGCCCAGCGTCGCGAGGTCCATGCCGCTGCGCAGCCGCAGCGCCACACCGGCCAGCACCAGCAGCAGCCCCAGGGTCTGCGGCTTGGTCGCGGCGTGACTGCGCGAGAGGACGTCGGGGAGCTTCAGCATCCCTACGACGCCGAGCAGGCAGATCGCCGCGCCGACCAGGACCAGAACGGCCCCCACGGTGCCGCTGATCTGCACCCAGATGCTCATCCGGATCCCTCCTCGTCGGCATTGCGGCCGGGCGTCGGTCGCGACGGCGGCCGGTCGCGTACGGCGATGAAGCGGGCGATGCCCACCGATCCGGTGAAGCCGAGGAAGGCGAGCACCAGCATGATCGAGAAGTAGAACGCATCGCGTGCCAGCGCCGACTTGGCGCCGAGCCCGGCAATGATCAGGGCGGCGATGACATCGAGCGCGATGGCCCGGTCCAGCATGGAGGGGCCGCGCCAGGCCCGGTAGAACATCAGCGCTCCCGCGACGACGAGCACCACGACGGCGGCGGTCAGCAGGACCCGGTCGACGGTCTCGGGTGCGCTCATGTCCCGTCCTCCGTGTCGCCTTCCATGTCGCCTTCCATGTCGTCGGACGACTCGTGGCCCGGCGGCGGGCCGGCCACCCTCCGGATCTCGTCACGCGTGCCGAACGCCCGCACCGTCAGGCGTTCCAGTCGCCAGACCGAGCGCCGTGCGGCGGCCAGTTCCTCCGGCCGGTCTGCGTCGAGCACGTGCAGGAAGAGCGTGGCGGTGGCCCGGCGCACCTCGATGACCGCACCGCCCGGCACGTTGGACACCGTGACGGCGGTCGCGGCGAGCATCAGGTCGCTGCGGCAGCGCAGCGGTACGGCGATCACGGCGGGCCTGTGCGGACGGCCGGAGAAGATCTGCCGGGTGACCTTCACGCCGGAGGTGTACATGTCGTACAGCAGGTATCCGGAGAGCACCAGGATGCCCCAGGGGTGCAGCCGCAGACCGAGATCGACCTGGGGCAGCGGGAAGGCGAGGCAGACGGCGACCGCCACGACGGCTCCCGTCAGGACGTTGGCCCAGGTCATCGTGGACCACAGGAGCACCCAGATCAGGGTGAGCCACGCGATCAGCGGAAGGTCGAGTACCCGGCGTCCGCGTCCGGCGAACTCGACGCTGCAGAGCGGCATTTCGGGGTTTCCGCGGGACAGGGTGAACAAGCGCCTCACCGGTCGAGCACCTCCTGCGTGTAGGGCGTGCGCGCGATGAGCTCGGCCGCCGCCCGGTCGGTGAAGGTGGTCAGCGGGCCGGCCAGCACGGTGAACGCGAGGCCGAGCGCGACGGCTCCGGCGGTGGCCGCGGCCATGGCCCGGGGCGGTTTGGTGGTCGTGGTCACCGCGCGTCCGCGCAGGCTCGCCGTGAGGGTCTGGCCGGCCGGCACGGGAAGCCCCCCGACGCCTTCGTCCCCGGTGCCCGGCATCCGGTCGGGTCCGGCGTCGGCGTCATCGTCGCCGGTGTCTTCGGCATCCTCGAGAACCGTGCCGTAGGCCGCCTGGTCCGGTGGCTCGGTGCGCCAGAAGGCCAGGTTCCAGACCTTGGCCATCACGTACAGGGTGAGCAGGCTCGTCACGGAAGCGCCTGCGACGAGGATCCAGGCCCAGACGCCGCCGTCGGCGACACCGGCCTGCATGAGGCCGAGTTTGCCGATGAAGCCGGACAACGGCGGGATGCCGGCGAGGTTCATCGCGGGGATGAAGAAGAGGACGGCGAGCAGGGGGGCAGCCTTGGCCAGCCCGCCGATGCGGGTCAGTTCGTTGGTGCCGCCGCGGCGCTCGATGAGCCCGGCGACGAGGAAGAGCGTGGTCTGCACGGTGATGTGGTGGACGACGTAGAAGATCGCCCCGCCGTACCCCGCCCGGGTGGCGAGGCCGATACCGAAGACCATGTAGCCGATGTGGCTGATGAGGGTGAAGGACAGCAGCCGTTTCAGGTCAGTCTGGGCGACCGCGCCCAGGATGCCCACGATCATCGAGACGAGCGCCACGGCCAGCAGCAGGTCGCCGAGGCGGTTGCCTGGAAAGAGCAGGGTCTCCGTCCGGAGCATGCAGTAGACGCCCACTTTGGTCAGGAGGCCCGCGAAGACGGCGGTGACGGGTGCGGGCGCCGTGGGATAGGAGTCGGGGAGCCAGGCCGCGACGGGGAACACCGCGGCCTTGACGGCGAAGACGGTCAGCAGCATCGCCTGGATCAGGGTCTGCACGCCGAGGGGGAGTTCGGGCAGCCGCGCGGCCAGCTGGGCGAAGTTGACGGTGCCGGTGGCGGCGTAGGTCATGGCGATGGCCGTCAGGAAGAGCATCGACGAGAACAGCGAGATGATGACGTAGGTGGAGCCCGCCCGGATCCGCGGACCGGTGCCGCCGAGGGTCAGCAGGACGAAGCTGGCGACCAGCATGATCTCGAACGCGACGTAGAGGTTGACGAGGTCTCCGGCGAGGAACGTGCAGGACACCCCGGCCACCAGGATCAGGTAGGCGGGGTGGAAGACGGCGACCGGAGTCTCCTTGTCGCGGTCCGACATGCCCTGGCCCAGCGAGTAGACCAGGACGGAGAGCGTGACGGCCGACGAGACCGTGAGCATCAGTCCGGACAGCCGGTCGGCGACCAGGGTGATGCCGAGCGGCGGTGCGAAGTCGCCGAGGTCGACGTGGAGGGGACCCTGGCGGTCCGCCGCGATCATCAGCGCGACCGAGAGGCCGAGCACGGCCGTGAGCACCGCGACACTGATGAACCGCTGGAACCGGGCGAGCCGGGTACCGAACGCCAGGCTGAGCCCCGTGGCGCAGAGCGGCAGCAGCACCGGCAGCGGGACGAGCGCGTTCATGCGGCGCCTCCTCGGTCGGGGTCGGAGGGGTCGGGACCGGAGGGGCCAGGATCCGAGGGGTCGGGGCCGGGGCCGTCCTGCGCGGGGTCTGCTCCCGGATCGGCCCCCGTGTCGTGGGCACCGGCGCCCGGGGCGGTGTCTGCGGGCCGCGCCGCCGGGGCGGCTGCGGTGGGGTAGTCCCCCGGGTCGGCACCCACGACGTCGTGCCACAGATCGCCCGTGGCGTCCCGCCCTCTGGCCTGCAGAGCACGGTCGGCCCGGAGCCTGGCCCGCAGCCGGCCGCGCTCCTCGCGGTAGCGGTCGCGGTCCTGCGGCGTCCGCTCGGACTCCGACCTGTACTCGTCGCGGAGCTCGGCCCACTCGCCCCGTACCTCGGCCCGCAGCACGATGCGCCGGTCCTCCAGGTCGTCGTGGACCTCGTCGGTGCCCGTCAGCTGATGGCTGCGGTACGCCATGGCCAGCAGGAACGCGGTGGTCGCGAGGGTGATGACGATGGCGGTCAGCGCGATGGCCTGGGGCAGCGGGTCGGTGACCCGGCGCAGCGCGACCCCGTAGAGCAGCGGTGCCTCGCCCGCCGAGCCGGTCGCGGAGAGCACCAGCAGGTTGATGCCGTTGCCCGCGATCACCGCGCCGAGCAGGATGCGGGTCAGAGGCCGGGTGAGCATGAGGACGCCGCCGACCGCGCACAGGACGACGGCGGTGAGGAGCAGCGAGACACTGACGGTCATCGGCTCGTGCCTCCCGTGCCGGTGTCCGGCGCCGGCGCGAGCGCGCCCGCCGCCCGCTCGATCTGCCGGTCGACCTTCGCTCCCAGCGCGCGCACGATGTCCAGGACCACGCCCAGGACAAGGAGGTACACACCGCAGTCGAAGACGACCTGGGTGCCGATGTGGTAGTCGCCGAGGACCGGCAGGTGGCCGTGGTACACGAACGCGTGGAACACCGTCCCGTCGACGAGACCGCTCAGGGCGACCCCGGTCGAGAGGAACAGGCCGAGTCCGGTGAACAGCCCCGGCTGGAGCGGTGCGGCCTCCGCGAGCTCGAAGCGGCCCCCGGCCAGGTATCGGGTGATCAGGGCGAGCCCCGCGACGAGGCCGCCGACGAACCCGCCGCCCGGCATGTTCTCGGCGCAGAACAGCAGGTACAGCGAGAGCACGAGGATCGGGTGGAAGAGCAGCCGGGCCACCACCTCGAAGACGACGGAGCGGTGTTCGGGCGCGAGGGTGTCCCCGGCGGCCAGCCAGCTGCGTTCGGGGGCCGTGTCGTCTCCCTGGGGCAGGCCGGTGAGCGGGGTGCTGTGGAGCGACCATGCGGTGTCCCCGCGCAGTTCCTCCCTGCTCATGGAGATCTCACTGCGGCGGTGCAGGTAGATGAGGCTGGTCACGCCGATCGCTGCGGCGGCGAGCACCGCTGACTCCCCCATCGTGTCCCAGGCGCGCAGGTCGACCAGGATCGTGGCCACGACGTCCTTCAGGCCGTGGTGGGCAGTCTCCTCGACCATCGCCGCGCCCGCCGAGGGCGCGACGCGGGCGGAGGCCACCACCCACAGGGAGACTCCCAGCGTCGCCGCGGCGCCCAGAGCCACGGGGACGCGCACCGCCCGCCGCCAGGGGCTCACGGACTCCTGGAAGTGCACGGGCATCCGGCGCAGGACGAGCACGAACACGATCATCGACACGGTCTCGACGCAGAACTGCGTGAGTGCCAGGTCGGGTGCCCCCTGTACGACGAAGAGCAGCGCGGCCCCGTAACCGGTGAGTCCGGCCAGCACCACGGCCTTCATGCGGCGGCTGACGGTGAGACAGCACAGGGCGGCCGCACAGGTCAGCACCGCCATGGCGGCCTGGAGCGGGCTGTCCCACGCCCGGGGCGCGACGGCGCCGTCCCAGGGGCGGTCGGTGAACAGGACCGCCAGCTGTCCGGCAAGCATCACGAGCAGGGTGGTGGCGAGGTAGACGGAGAGCGAGCCCCGCTGGACGAACCCGGTGACCTGGAGGGCCAGGCGTTCCAGGCCGAGCAGGAGGTGACCGAAGACGCTGTCGGCGGTGGGCCATGCGACCCGCCGGGAGATCCGGTTTACGGTGGTGCGTCCGGTGAAGAGCAGGGCACCCGCCGCCCAGGCCACGGCCGACAGGAGCAGGACCGTCCCGAAGCCGTGCCAGAGCGCCAGGTGGTAGGGGTGGGCCGGGGCCGGGAACGCGTCGGCGTAGGCGCTGAGCAGCGGGTCGGTCCAGCCAACGCCGGGGCCGAGCACGAGACAGGCCACGGCGAGCAGGGCGGGCGGGGCGAGGAAGGCGGCTGGGACCCGGTGTACGGGGGTGTCGTCGACGCCGGGTTTGCGCGCGAAGGCGCCCCAGACGAAACGCAGCGTGTACGCGACGGTCAGCACCGAGCCGGCGACGGTGACCGCCAGCATCCACCGGTCGAAGGTGTCGCCGTCGAGCAGCGCTTCGAAGGCGGCTTCCTTCGCGGCGAAACCGAGGAAGGGAGGCAGGGCGGCCATGGACGCGGCGGCGAGCACCGCCGTCGCGCACACCAGCGGCATCGAGCGTCCGAGCCCGGAGAGTCTGCGCAGGTCCCGGGTACCGGCGGCGTGGTCGACGATGCCGGTGACGAGGAACAGTGCGGCCTTGAAGAGTGCGTGGGCCAGGATCATGGCGACCGCCGCGAGTGCGGCGTCGCGATTGCCCGCCCCCGCGAGCAGGACCAGGAAGCCGAGCTGGCTGACCGTGCCGTAGGCCAGCACGATCTTCAGATCGTGCAGGCGCAGCGCCCGCCATCCCCCGAGCAGCATGGTCGCCCCGCCGAGCACCAGGACCACGGGCCGCCAGAGCGGGACGTCGGCGAAGCCGGGGGCGAGTCGTGCAACCAGGTAGACGCCGGCCTTCACCATGGCCGCGGCGTGCAGGTAGGCGCTGACCGGGGTGGGCGCGGCCATGGCGTTCGGCAGCCAGAGACTGAACGGCCAGATGGCGGACTTCGAGAGGGCCCCGCACAGCACGAGGGCGATGGCGACCGACAGGGCGAGGGTGGTGTCGGGTGGATCGGCGACGATCGCGGAGATGCGGTAGGTGCCGGCGGCCCGGCCGATGATCAGGAAGCCGACCAGCATGGCCAGTCCGCCGAGCGTGGTGACGGTGAGCGCCTGGAGGGCGGACCTGCGGTTCTGCTTGCGTTCGCTGCCGTGGCCGATCAGCAGGTAGGAGAAGACCGTGGTCAGTTCCCAGAACACGTAGAGGGAGATCAGGTCGTCCGCGAGCACCAGGGCGAGCATCGCACCGGTGAAGGCGAGCAGGTTGCCCGCGAAGGGGGCGAGCTTCGGTGAGTCGTCGGTGAAGTAGGCCGCACAGTAGAGCAGGACGAGTGTGCCGATGCCGGCGGCCAGCAGCACCATCAGTTCGGCCAGGGCGTCGAGCCGCAGCGCGAGGAATACGTCGTACGCCGGGATCCACTCCCAGCTCCAGGTCATCGCTCCACCGGCGGCCGTGTCACCCCATTCGGTGGCCGCCCAGACGGTCGTGACGGCGGGCGGCAGTGCGAGGACGAGGAAAGCGCGCCTGCCCGTCCGGCGCACCAGCGGGCTCGCGAAGGCGGCGAGCGCGAAGTGGCAGACGACGAGCACGACCGCGATCACGGTTGAGGAACCGGAGTATCAAAGGGCACACGCTGAACAAAGGGCACCGAATACAGATATATCCCCCAGCTCCGTTCACCCGTCCGGCGCGCCGCGCGAGGTGCGGGCCACCGGTGCGGGGCGGCTCAGCCGTGGTCGGCGCACGCCCCGCTGTGGTCGCAGAACGGCGCCCGCCCCGTCCGCCCGCAGCCGCACAGCATCACGCGGGTCTCCCGGAGCGGACCGCCCGGCGTCGCGAGCTCCAGGTCGCCCCGTACATGGATCACCCCGTCGGCGTGCATCGCGACACGGGTGGGGGCATCGGGCACCTCGTCCGGCATGCCGTCGGTGCGGTGGTACCGCAGCGCCCCGGTCGGACAGCGCCGGACGACATCGGCGACCTCGTCGGCCGACGCCTGCCCGGGCATGATCCACGGCCTGCGGGCGACGTCGAAGACGGACGGGAGACCGTGGACGCATTCGGCCGCGTGCAGACACCGGTGCGCGTCGTAGCTCACGACGATGCCGTCGCCGTCGTACGACCTGGCGGCGGGGGGCGGGGGCTGTTCGCTGGTCACGCCGGACCTTCCGGAGGAAACACATGCCTACGTCATCAGACTCACGCCGTCACCGGAGCCCCGCCACCCGTGCGAAACGGACACACCGCAACTTCGGCAGCGGCCACACCCTCGATCGTGCCTCGCCCTCGAGCGACCCGGCTCAGCTCACGGCCCCCTGCCAGCCGAGTACCTCGCGGAGGTCAGATGCTCTGATTCGCCGATGGGCCCGACCGGCACGCCCACGCCTTCCACGGCATGCCTCCGGTCAGTCCAGCACGGCGATGCCGTCCAGCTCGACCATGGCCTGCTCGTCCCACAGCCTGGCCACCCCGATGACGGCCATGGCCGGGTAGTCGCGGCCGGCCAGCCTCCTCCAGATCGTGCCCAGTTCGGCGGCGTGGGCACGGTATCCGGCGACGTCGGTGGCGTA
Source organism: Streptomyces sp. NPDC057428 (assembly GCF_042803195.1). Classification (NCBI taxonomy): domain Bacteria; kingdom Bacillati; phylum Actinomycetota; class Actinomycetes; order Kitasatosporales; family Streptomycetaceae; genus Streptomyces; species Streptomyces sp. NPDC057428. Next base: position 28,683 of record NZ_JBHVCT010000030.1, on the reverse strand, counting down.
CACGGTGACCCGGGCCAGGGCCGCCGGGGAACCGCCGGCGGCTCGCAGGGCGGTGAGCAGATTGCCCAGTGCGGTCTCGAACTGCTCGGGCAGGGTGGTGCCGACGACCTTCCCGTCACCGTCCAGCGCGGTCTGGCCGGCGAGGAAGACAAGCCGGCCGCCCGTGGCGGTGACCGCGTGCGAGAAGCCGGTGGGCGGGGAGAGCTCGGCCGGGTTGATCCGGCTGAGGGGGTTCATACGGACGCCTCCTGGCTCGCGTACAGCTCCTTGGCGATGATGGTGCGCTGGACCTCGGTGGCACCCTCGTAGATCCGGGGCGCGCGGACCTCCCGGTAGAGGTGTTCGAGCAGATGGCCCCGTCGCAGCGCCTTCGCCCCGTGCAGCTGGACCGCGGCGTCGACGACGTACTGCGCGGTCTCGGTGGCGAACAGTTTGGCCATGGCGGCGCGCATGGGTACGCCTGACTCGCCCGCGTCGTGGGCGGCGGCCGCCGCGTACACCAGGAGCCGGGCCGCCTCGGTGCGCGTGGCCATCTCGGCCACCTGGTGCGAGACGGCCTGAAGGTCCTTCAGGGGTGCGCCGAAGGCCTCGCGGTCCGCCGTGTGTTCCAGGGTGGCGTCGAGAGCGGCACGCGCCATGCCGACGGCGAACGCCCCGACGCTCGGCCGGAAGAGGTTCAGGGTGTCCATGGCGACCCGGAAACCCCGGCCGGGCTCCCCGAGCACGTCGTCGGCGCCCACGGGTACGCCGTCGAAGTCAAGCGATCCGATCGGGTGCGGGGAGAGCATGTCGATGGCCTGGCCGGTGAGTCCGGGCCGGTCCGCGGGGACGAGGAACGCGGTGACCCCCCGGGCCCCCGCGTCCTCGCCCGTCCGGGCGAAGACGGTGTAGAAGTCGGCCTCGGGGGCGTTGGAGATCCAGCACTTCTCCCCGGTCAGCCGCCATCCGTCCCCGCCTGGGGCGGGCCGGGCCTCCAGGGCGAGGGCCGCCGCGTCCGATCCGGCGCCCGGCTCACTGAGCGCGAAGGCGGCGACGGCGCGGCCCGCGCTCACCTCGGGGAGCCAGCGCGCGCGCTGGGCGGGGGTGCCCGCCCGCCGGACCGGGCCGGAGCCGAGCCCCTGGAGGGCGAGGGCGGTCTCCGCCTCGGTGCAGCCGCGGGCGAGCGACTCGCGCATCAGACAGAGCTCGAGTGCACCGGAGCCGAGGAGCCGGTCCAGAAGCCCGAGGCCGCCGAGTGCCGCGATGAGCGGCCGGTTCACATGGCCGGGCTCACCCTTGTCGGCGAGGGGCTGCAACTGCTCCCGGGCGAGGGTGTACAGCTCGTCGCACCAGGCGGCTCGACCGGGATCGAGGGAGAATGCCGTCATATTCGGCGCCTCTCTTGTCACGACTTATCGCGGACCGTTGACTACCGTCACCCAAACGATACGCTCCAGGGGCGACAAGGGGGCGATGCTTCATGAAGCCGTCAGGTACCGCGAGCGCGCACACCGACACCTTCGCGCGCGACCATCTCCCGCCCGCCGGGGAGTGGCCCGAGCTGGTCTTCGACCTACCCGAACTGGTCTATCCGGACCGCCTGAACTGCGGTCACGAACTGCTCGACCGCACCGTGGACCGCCTCGGCCCGGACCGCCCTGCCTTCCGGAGCGCCGACGGCGGTTCCTGGAGCTACGGGGAACTGCTGGACCGGGTGGACCGGATCGCCCAGGTGCTGACCCACGACCTGGGCGTCGTCCCCGGCAACCGCGTGCTGCTGCGCGGCCCCACGACCCCCTGGCTGGCCGCCTGCTGGCTCGCCGTCATGAAGGCCGGCGCGATCGCCGTCACGGTGCTCGCCCAGCAGCGGGCGTCGGAGCTCGCCACGATCTGCTCCATCGCCCGCGTCGGCCACGCCCTGTGCGACATCAGGTCCGTCGACGACCTGACCGGCGCCGGGGTACCCGGGCTGCGCATCACCACGTACGGCGGCGGCTCCCCCGACGACCTCACGCACCTGACCGCCGCCCGGCCGGGACCCTACCGGGCGGTGGACACCGCCGCCGACGACGTCGCCCTCATCGCCTTCACCTCCGGCACCACCGGACGGCCCAAGGGCTGTATGCACGTGCACCGCGACGTGCTGGCCGTCGCCGACACCTTTGCCCGCCACGTCCTGCGGCCGGGCCCCGACGACGTGTTCACCGGCAGTCCGCCGCTCGGCTTCACCTTCGGGCTCGGCGGCCTGGTGATCTTCCCGCTGCGGGCCGGCGCCTCGGCGCTGCTGCTCGAACAGGCGGGCCCCAAGCAGTTGCTGCCCGCGCTCGCCGCCCACCGGGTCTCCATCCTGTTCACGGCCCCGACCGCGTACCGCGTGATGCTGGACGCGCTCGACGGCCACGACCTGTCCGCGCTGCGGCGCTGTGTCTCTGCCGGGGAGAACCTTCCGGCCGCGACCTGGAGTTCCTGGTACGAGCGCACGGGGCTCCGCATCATCAACGGCATCGGGGCCACCGAACTGCTGCACATCTTCATCTCGGCGGCCGACGGGGCGATCCGGCCCGGCACCACCGGCGTCCCGGTGCCCGGCTGGCAGGCACGCGTGGTGGACGACGACGGCGAGGAACTGCCGGACGGTGAACCAGGCCTGCTGGCGGTGCGCGGTCCCGTCGGCTGCCGGTACCTCGCCGACGAACGCCAGCGGGTCTACGTGCGACACGGCTGGAACATCACCGGGGACACCTACGTCCGCGAACCCGACGGCTACTTCAGGTACGTCGCCAGGGCCGACGACATGATCATCTCCGCCGGGTACAACATCGCGGGCCCGGAGGTCGAGGAGGCACTCCTGCGCCACCCCGACGTGGCCGAGGCCGCGGTGGTCGGCCGTGCGGACGAACTGCGCGGCCAGATCGTGGCGGCGTACGTCGTAGCGCGCGACGGGGCCCTGCTGGACGCCGACGCCCTGCGCGCGCACATGAAGGCCGAACTGGCACCGCACAAGTGCCCGCGCGCCATCGAGTTCCTGCCCTCGCTGCCGAGGACCCCCACCGGAAAGCTGCAGCGGTTCCGGCTGCGCGGCGGCCCCGATCTAGAGTGAGCGGGTGGCCGAGCACACTCCCCGTTCCCTGATCGTCACCCTGTACGGCGCCTACGGCCGCCTGCCGGCCGACGCCCCGCTGGCGGTGTCCGAGCTGATCCGTCTTCTGCAAGCGGTCGGTGTCGACGCCCCGGCGGTACGCTCCTCCGTCTCGCGGCTGAAGCGCCGGGGGCTGCTCGTGCCGGCCCGCACGACGGACGGCGCCGCGGGGTACGCCCTGTCGGCCGACGCCCGACAGCTGCTGGACGACGGCGACCGGCGGATCTACCGGCGCCCCGTGCCGGTCACCGGGGACGGCTGGGTGCTCGCCGTCTTCTCCGTGCCGGAGGCCGAGCGCCACAAGAGGCACCTGTTGCGCTCCCGCCTGGGCCACCTCGGCTTCGGCACGGCGGCACCCGGCGTGTGGATCGCGCCCGCCGGGCTGTACGAAGAGACCCGGCACACCCTGGACCGTCTCGAACTCGCCCCGTACGTCGAGCTGTTCCGCGGCGAGCACCTCGGGTTCGCGCCGACGGCCCAGGCGGTGGCCCGCTGGTGGGACCTGGAGGCGATCGCCCGCCTGCACCTGGACTTCCTGGACCAGCAGGAGCCGGTGCTGCGCGCCTGGGAGGCGAGGGACGGGGCGGCGCCCGGTGCCGAGGACGCCTACCGGGACTACGTCCGCGCGCTGGACTCGTGGCGCCGGCTGCCCTACGCCGACCCCGGGCTGCCCGGGGAACTGCTGCCGGAGGACTGGCCGGGCGGCCGGTCGGCGGAGGTCTTCGGGGGGCTGCACGCGCGACTCAGGGACGCCGGGGCCGAATTCGTACGCCGCGGCCCCTGAGCCGTACGGCGAAATAGGGATGACCGCAGGTGGTGCGACACCGCACGATGAGGCATGACCTGGACCTTCACCGACGACGTCGGCGTCTTCCTGGACGCCGCCGGAGCATCGCTGGCCGCCCGTCCCGCCGCGAACACCCTCGTGCTGACGGTCACCGCCACCCTGCACGACCACGGGCCGCACGCCTACGGCGCCGGGGTGCCGGTGCTGGGCTGGTGGCGCGGGCCGGACGGTGCCGTGGACGGGACCCTGGTGCGCACACCCCCTTTCCTGCCCCTCCTGGGCACCGCGGCCCCCGCAGCGGTCGCCGAACTGCCCGGAGCTCTGCCGCTGCCGCTGCCCGGTATCAACGCCGACCGCGACGCGGCCCTGCGGCTGGCCGCCCGCTGGCCCCGGCACCGTGTCGACCAGGAACAACGGCTGTACCGGCTGGGCACACCGATGCCACCCTCCCCCGCTCCTGCGGGCGCACCGAGAACCGCCACGACCGCCGACCGTGACCTGCTCGTCGAGTGGATCCGGGCCTTCGGCGAGGAGACCGGGCAGTCGGGCGACCACGCGGGGCGGATCGTGGACACGGGCACCGCGCGCGGCGGGATCACGCTCTGGGAGGCCAACGGGGTCCCTGTGTCGCTGGCGGGCGTCTCGCCACGCATCGCGGACACCGTGCGGGTGTCGAACGTCTACACACCGCCGGAGCACCGTGGACGCGGTTACGCGGCGGCGGTCACGGCCGAAGTCGGCCGTGTGGCGCGGGAGCTGGGCGCCCGGGAGGTGCTGCTCTTCACGGACCTCGCGAATCCTACGAGCAACGGCGTGTACCGGCGCATCGGTTACGAGGCGGTCTCCGACCGGCTGCTGATCACGGCGGAGCCGGAATGACGGCCGGGATCACACCTGGGTCGCTGCTCGGTCCAGGGTGAGCCGGGGCTTGGGGGCGTCGGTGCGACCGGTCGGCGGGGTGCGGCTGCCCGCCCGGTACGGGAGCGGCCAGGTGGCGCCGGGCCCCGTGTACCCCTGCTCGGCGGCGGCGTGCAGCGTCCAGTGCGGGTCGTAGAGGTGTGGACGGGCCAGGGCACAGAGGTCGGCGCGGCCCGCCAGGAGCAGCGAATTGACGTCGTCCCAGGAGGAGATGGCGCCGACGGTGATGACGGGCACGTCGAGGGCGTTGCGGATCCGGTCGGCGTACGGGGTCTGGTAGGAGCGGCCGTACTCGGGGCGTTCCTCGGGTACGACCTGACCGGTGGAGACGTCGATGGCGTCCGCACCGTGGTCGGCGAAGGCACGGGCCACGGCCACGGCGTCCTCGTCACTCGTGCCGCCCTCCGCCCAGTCCGTGGCGGAGATGCGCACGGTCATGGGCCGGTCGGCGGGCCACACGGCGCGAACGGCGTCGAAGACCTCCAGCGGGAAGCGGAGGCGGTTCGCCAGCGTCCCGCCGTAGGCGTCGGTGCGCCGGTTGGTGAGCGGGGAGAGGAAGCCGGAGAGGAGGTATCCGTGGGCGCAGTGCAGTTCGAGCAGGTCGAATCCGCTGTGGGCGGCCCGCCTGGCGGCCTCGGTGAACTCCTCCCGGATCAGGGCCAGTCCGCCGGCGTCCAGTGCCTTCGGCACCTGGTTGACGCCCGGGGCGTACGGGAGGGGGGACGCGGCGCTGACCGGCCAGTTCCCCTCCTCCAGCGGCTGGTCGATGCCGTCCCACATCAGGCGGGTGGAACCCTTGCGGCCGGAGTGGCCGAGCTGGACGCCGATCGCGGTACCGGGGGCGGAGTCGTGGACGAAGCGTGTGATTCGGGCCCAGGCGTCCGCCTGTTCGTCGGTCCACAGGCCGGCGCAGCCGGGGGTGATGCGGCCCTGGGGACTCGTGCAGGTCATCTCGGTCATGATCAGGCCGGCGCCGCCGAGTGCGCGGGCGCCGAGGTGGACGAGGTGGAAGTCGCCCGGGACACCGTCGGTGGCCGAGTACATGTCCATGGGTGAGACGACGACGCGGTTGCGGAGTTCGAGTCCGCGCAGCCGGAGCGGGGTGAACATCGGCGGGGTGCCCGGGGCGCAGCCGAACTCCTCCTCGACGGCTCCGGTGAACCCGGGGTCGCGCAGACGCAGGTTGTCGTGTGTGACGCGGCGGCTGCGGGTGAGCAGGTTGAAGGCGAACCGCCGGGGCGGCTGGTCCACGTACTGCGGGAGCTCCTCGAACCAGCGCAGACTCGCGGCGGCGGCGCGCTGGGTGGACTGCACGACGGGACGGCGCTCCTCCTCGTACGCGGCGAGGGCGTCCGGCAGGGCGGGGTGTTCGTCGACGCAGGCGGCGAGGGCGAGCGCGTCCTCGACGGCCAGCTTGGTGCCGGAGCCGATGGAGAAGTGCGCGGTGTGGGCGGCATCGCCGAGGAGGACCGTACTCCCGTGCGACCAGCGTGCGTTGCTCACCGTGGCGAAGGTGAGCCAGGAGGAGTGGTTGGAGCGCAGCGGCCGGCCGCCGAGGGCGTCGGCGAAGACCTTGGCGCAGCGTGCGGCGGATTCGGCGGTGTCGCAGGTGTCGAGGCCCGCGGCACGCCAGACCTCCTCGCGCATCTCGACGATGACGGTGGACGCGCCGGATTCCCCCGGGACTCCCGGACGATGGCCGGGCGACGGACGGGAGAAGGGATAGGCGTGCAGCTGCATCACGCCGTACTCGGTCTCGGCGATCTCGAAGCGGAACGCGTCGAACGCGAAGTCCGCGGCCAGCCAGATGTAGCGGTTTCGGTGCGTGGTGACCGTGGGGCGGAAGTGGAGGGCGTGGGCCGCACGTGTCGCGCTGTGCACGCCGTCCGCGGCGATGACCAGGTCGTGGTGGGCCGCGAGTTCGGCGGCGGGCGGGGCCGGGGACCGGAAGTGGATCCGCACCCCGAGCGACGCGCAGCGCTCGTGAAGGATCCGCAGCAGCGTGCGTCGGCCGAGGGCGGCGAAGCCGTGGCCTCCGGAGGTCTGGACGGCACCCCTGTGCACGACGTCGATGGTGTCCCAGCGGACGAACGCGTCGCTCAGCGCCCGGTACACGACGGGGTCGGCGTGCTCGATGCCGCCGAGCGTCTCGTCGGACAGGACCACACCGAAGCCGAAGGTGTCGTCGGGGGCGTTGCGCTCCCAGACGGTGACTTCCCGGCCCGGGCCGAGCCGTTTGAGGAGCGCGGCGGCGTAGAGCCCGCCGGGCCCGCCTCCGATGACGGCGATCCGCCTCGTGTCCGAGGTGGCCATCGGGCTACCTGCCCTGCCATTTCGGGGCCCGCTTCTCGGTGAAGGAGGCATGGAACTCGGCGTAGTCCTCGCCGTGCATCAGGAGTGCCTGGGTCGCGGCGTCCATCTCCACCGCTGCGGCGAGCGGCATGTCGAGCTCGGCCGTGAGCAGGGCCTTCGTCTGCGCGAGCGCGAGCGCCGGGCCGTCCGCCAGCCGCCGGGCCAGCGCGTCCGCGCGGGCACCGGACTCCCCTTCCGCCGTCAGCTCGCTGATCAGGCCGATGCGCTCCGCCTCGGGTGCGCGGACGGGCTCGCCGAGCATCAGGATCCTGGTGGCGTGGCCGAGGCCGACGACACGGGGCAGGAGGTAGGCGGCGCCCATGTCGCCACCGGACAGTCCGACGGCGGTGAAGAGGAAGGCGAAGCGGGCGGAGGGGTCGGCGACCCGGAAGTCCGCGGCGAGGGCGAGGACCGCCCCGGCGCCCGCGGCCACCCCGTGCACGGCCGCGATCACGGGGAAGGGGCATTCCCGCAGCGCCCGTACGACCTGCCCGGTCATCCTGTTGAAGTCCAGGAGCCGCGCGGTGTCCATGGCGAGCGTGGCACCGATGATCTCGTCGACGTCACCGCCTGAGCAGAATCCGCGACCTTCACCGGCGAGCACGAGGGCGCGCACGGAACGTTCCCGGGAGAGCTCGGCGAGCAGGTCGCGGAGGTCCGCGTAGGCGCCGAAGGTGAGCGCGTTGAGCTTCTCGGGGCGGGCGAGCGTGACGGTCGCCACCCCGTCGTGCGTGGTGAGGCGCAGATGCCGCCAGCGCTCCGTACGCGGGGCGGAGCCGGTGAACGGACTCATGGAAGGTCCCCTCCAGCCGTCGGGCTGCTGCTGATCCGCTTCGAAGCTATCACTCATCCGTGACTTCCGTCATGAGTACGCGATACTCCGCCGCCAGGAGGCTCAGGATGGCACGAGTGTGGCGAAAGTCCCCTTTGCTCCGGTCGGCAGCCTCTATGTCTGGGGTGTCGCACTTCGTATGGTTGAGCGCAGCACGTCCTGGTACGGACCTCCGTACACTCTGGTGCCGGATGACGTGGCCCCCCTGTCACAGCAGTCCCGAACACGAGTCCCTGCCGGATGTCTCGCTCCCGAACGGAACCCCCTCCTTGCCGTCCGACGCCCCCGCTCCCCAGCCCGCCTCCTGGCGCATGGCCCTGCCGCACTCCACGGCCGCCGTGCCGATAGCCCGCGCCCTCGTACGCACGGCGCTGGCGGACCTGGACGCGCCCGCGGACAGCGACACCGCCGAGCTGCTGACCGCCGAGCTGGTCGCCAACGCCGTGGAGCACACCAACGGCTCGGGGCCGATCGAGCTGGTGGTCGAGCTCCTGGCGTCGGGCTGCCAGGTGGAGGTCCACGACCACGGCCCCGAACCGCCCGGCGACCTCTCCGGGCTGATTCCCGGCAGCACGCAGGACCCGTGGCAGGAGCACGGCCGCGGACTCCTGCTGATACGCGCCCTCAGCTCCGCCTGCGGTCACCGCCCCACGGAGCAGGGCAAGGCCGTCTGGTTCACCCTGCCGTCGGGCCTGACTCCGCCCGCTCCCCCGGCTCCCCGGGACTGACCAGCCGGGAGCGGCGACGGCCGTACACCGCGTACACCAGCGCGCCGACCGCCACGAAGACCACGAACTGCACCCAGGTCCCCCAGCCGGTCCCGTACATCAGGTACACGCAGAAACCGACACCCAGGACCGGGCTGACCGGGTAGAGCGGCACGCGGAACGAGCGCTTCAGCTCGGGGTTGCGGCGGCGCAGCGCGATGACGGCGATGTTCACGACCGCCATGGTGGCGAGCGTGCCGATGGTCGTCAGGTTCACGACGACGTCCAGCGACGAGAAGGCTGCCGGGACCGCGAAGACGCTCGCCACGATCCACGTGTTGGCGACAGGCGTCCGGGTCCTCGGCGACACCCGCTCGAAGACCCTGGGAACGAGCCCGTCGCGGGACATGGACATCAGGATCCGCGTCTGTCCGTACATCACCACGAGAACGACGGACGCGATGGCGACGACCGCGCCGAAGGCGATGATCCCGCCGCCGACGTCCGATTCGGTGACCTTGTCGACGACCAGCGAGAGCGCGGCCGGCTTGTTCCCCACGGCGTCCACGCCCAGGGCGCCGATGGCTCCGAGAGCGACGGCGCAGTAGAGCAGCGTGACCAGACCGATGCAGATCATGATGGCGATCGGGATGTTCCTGCGCGGGTCCTTGACCTCTTCGCCCGCGGTGGTGATGGCGTCGAAGCCGATGTACGAGAAGAAGGCCACCGACGCGCCCGCGGTGACCCCCGCCATTCCGTGGGAGGCGAAGGGCGAGAGGTTTCCGTCCTCGAACGCGGTGAAGGCGATCGCGCAGAACGCGATCAGGATGCCGATCTTCAGTACCGCCATCGCCGCCGTCGCGCCCGCGCTCTCGCGGATGCCCCGTACCAGCAGGGTGGCCGCCATCATGATCACGACGACCGCCGGCAGGTTGACCACACCGCCGTCGGCCGGGCCCGATGAGAGCGCTGCGGGCAGGTTCCAGCCGGTGAGGCTGTCCAGGAGCTCGTTGACGTACTGGCTCCACCCGACCGCGACCGCGGAGACCGAGACGCCGTACTCCAGCAGCAGGCACCAGCCGACGAGGAACGCGACGCGCTCCCCCAGCGTGGCGTAGGCGAAGGAGTACGAGCTCCCGGAGACCGGGATGGCGCCGCCGAGTTCGGCGAAGGAGAACGCGGTGAAGACGCAGGTGACCGCCGCGAGGACGAACGAGACGACGACCGCCGGGCCCGCCTCGGCGACGCTGTCGGACAGGCCGACGAAGATTCCCGTACCGACGATCGCACCGACCCCGAAGCACACGAGCTGGAAGAGGCCCATGGTGCGCCGCAGGCCGTGCCCCTCCAGGTCGGTTCCGGACTCGGCGAGCAGCAGGGCGGGGCTCTTGATGCGCGCCCCCGAGCCGGAAGGGGGGCGTCGTGGGGCGTGGGTGTGGGGACTCATGGGGGGACGGATCTCTTCTCTGGTGGAACGTGGAGCTGAGCCTGTGGGGGGCTCGGGCGTACGAAGCGCTTCCGGCCGAAGACATGGAACGGGCGCATGAAAACGGGGTCCGAGCGTGCGAGCTCGAACCCCACCAGGTGGCACCACGGTAACCACTTGACAGCATATTCACCCAATTGAGCGTATTTTCATGCTCCCGCCGTGCTACGGGCCATCGTCGCGACGAGGACTGCCTTGATCGTGTGCATCCGGTTCTCGGCCTCGTCGAAGACGATCGAGTGCGCGGACTCGAAGACCTCCTCGGTGACCTCCAGCTCCGCCAGCCCGTGGCGGGCGTGGATCTCCCGGCCCACCTTGGTGCCGAGATCGTGGTACGCCGGGAGGCAGTGCATGAACTTGACGTCGTCGACACCGGTGGCACGCAGGACGTCCATCGTCACGGCGTAGGGCGCGAGGGCGGCGATTCGCTCGTCCCAGACCTCCTTGGGCTCCCCCATGGATACCCAGACGTCGGTGACGACGAAGCCGGCGCCACGTACCCCCTTGGCGACGTCCTCGGTGAGGGTGATCCGGGCACCGCTGGACTCGGCGATCGCGTACGCCCGGTCCACGATCTCCTGCGCCGGCCAGTAGGCGGCGGGCGCGACGATCCGGACGTCCATGCCGAGCAGGGCGCCGGTGACCAGGTAGGAGTTGCCCATGTTGAAGCGGGCGTCCCCCAGGTAGGCGAAGGAGATCCGCTCCAAGGGCTGGTCGCTGTGCTCGGTCATCGTGAGGACGTCGGCGAGCATCTGGGTGGGGTGCCAGTCGTCCGTGAGCCCGTTGAAGACAGGGACACCGCCGTAGGCGGCGAGCTCCTCGACGGTCTGCTGGCTGTCGCCCCGGTACTCGATGCCGTCGAACATCCGCCCGAGCACCCGGGCCGTGTCCTTCACCGACTCCTTGTGCCCCATCTGCGAACCCGAGGGATCGAGGTACGTGGTGGAGGCACCCTGGTCCGCCGCGGCCACCTCGAAGGCGCAGCGGGTGCGCGTCGACGTCTTCTCGAAGATCAGCGCGATGTTCATGCCGCGGAGCCGCTGCACCTCCTCGCCCGCCTTCTTGGTGGCCTTGAGCTCGGCCGCCAGGGCGATCAGGCCGCGGAACTCCTCGGCCGTGAAGTCCAGCTCCTTGAGGAAATGGCGGCCTGTGAGATCTATGGCCATGGTGAGTGCTCCCGGGTCGGACTGAGGGCGTGCAGAAGACTTCTGGAAGTATATACGAACGACCGTATTGCTATACAGTCCCTCGCGCGGACCTTCCGGTCCGCACGTCCTCGGCACGCCGGGACCCTCACCGGCACCTGCCCCTCACACGGGATCACGGACCACCGGACAGCTCATACAGCGCGGGCCGCCCCGGCCCCGCCCCAGCTCGCTGCCGCGGATCTCGATGACCTCGATGCCCTCCTTGCGCAGATACGTGTTCGTCGTGGCGTTCCGCTCGTACGCGACGACGACCCCGGGCTCCACTGCCAGGACGTTGCACCCGTCGTCCCACTGCTCCCGTTCGGCGGCGTGCACGTCCTGGGTGGCGGTGAGCACCCGGATCGCGTCCAGGCCCAGCGCGGCGGCGATGGCCCGGTGCATGTGCTCGGGCGGATGGTCGGTGACCTTCAGCTCACGGGGGCCGCTGCCCGGCTCGATCGTGTAGGAAGGGAGCATCCCGAGCCCGGCGTACTTGGTGAACGTGTCGCCGTCGACCATCGTCATCACCGTGTCGAGGTGCATGAACGCCCGGCGCTTGGGCATGTCCAGCGCCACGATCGTCGTGGCCGACCCCGCGTCGAAGAGCCCCCTGGCCAGCATCTCCACCGCCTGTGGGGTGGTGCGCTCGCTCATCCCGATCAGGACCGCTCCCCGCCCGATGACGAGCACGTCGCCGCCCTCGATGGTGGACGGATAGTCGTCCTGCCCCTCGGACCAGTGGTGGAACGCGCCCGCCTCGGGGCCTGTGAAGAGCGGATGGTGCCGGTAGATCGCCTCGAAGTGGACGGTCTCGCGCTGCCGGGCGGGCCAGCGCATCGCGTTGATGGATACCCCGTCGTAGATCCACGCCGAGGTGTCCCTGGTGAAGATGTGGTTCGGCAGAGGGCTCAGCAGGAAGTCGTCGAGCCGCATGACGTGGAAGCGGACCGACGTCGGCTCGGCGTGCCGCTCAAGGAACTCACGCTTCGTCATCCCGCCGATCAGAGCCTCGGCCAGCTCGGCCGCCGGCAGCTCCTCGAAGGCGGCACGCAGGTGTTCGGTGGCGAGCGGGCCGTACTCCTTCTCCGCGAAGACCCGGTCGAGGACGAGCCTTCGCGCCACCGGGATGCCGAGGGACTCGCGGAGCAGGTCGCCGAAGAGATGAACCTCCACCCCCCGGTCGCGCAGCACGTCGGCGAACCCGTCGTGCTCCTCGCGGGCACGGCGCACCCACAGCACGTCGTCGAACAGCAGCGCGTCCTTGTTGCTGGGCGTGAGCCGCTTCAGTTCCAGCTCGGGGCGGTGCAGGATGACGCGGCGCAGCCGCCCGGCCTCGGAGTCGACATGGAATCCCATGCCCTCATCCTCACCACGCGGAGCGCCGTTCACCCCGCGAACCGCCAGTCGATTCCCGATTCCGGCCGGGCGGGAACGGGGCCGCGGCTCCCCGGCGCGCCGAGGACGTCACCTGAAGCGCCGGCATCCGAGACTGAACCCGGTCAGAACACCCGCGCCGTCCCGGGACCCCCGGCGGCGCGCCCCGGTCACGCCCCCTCGTACGGGCCGGCGTCCCCGTCCGCGATCCAGGTGGCGCGGCCGACGGCCCCGTATCCCCCACGCCGAAGGAGCACTCCCGCCATGCCGACCAGCACACCTCTGCCACCCGTCGTCACCGCGTTCCTGGACGCCGCCAACGCCCACGACACCGTCGCCTGGCTGCGGACCTTCGCTCCGGACGGGGCCGTGGACGACTGGGGACGTGTATTCACCGGGTACGAGGCGGTGCGCGCCTGGAGCGAGGCGGAATTCATCGGCGCGCACGTCACCCTCGACGTCACCGAGGTGTCGGCCGGTCCCGGGGACGAGGACGTCACCGTCCTGGCGCAGGTCGGCGGCGACGGCTTCAACGGCCCCTCGCACTTCACCTTCACCGTCCGCGACGACCTCATCGCCCTGATGCGCATCACCTCCTGACCGCGTCGGCCGCGCGCGGCAGGACGACGTCCCCGCGGGCAGCCGGTGCCCGCGGGGACGTGATCGCCTACAACCGGGGGTCGACCGGCTCCGACTCCAGGGCGAGCACCGCGAAGACCGCCTCGTGGACCCGCCACAGCGCCTCCCCGTCGGCCAGCCGGTCCAGCGCTTCGAGGCCGAGCGCGTACTCCCGCAGGGCGAGCGAGCGCTTGTGGCCGAGGAACCGCGAACGCAGCCGCTCCAGATTGTCCGGCCGGGTGTACTCGGGACCGTAGATGATCCGCAGGTACTCCCTTCCGCGCACCTTGATGCCCGGCTGGACCAGCCTGCCCTTGCCGTCCCGCACGAGGGCGCCGAGCGGTTTGACGACCATGCCCTCTCCGCCGCGGCCGGTCATCTCCAGCCACCAGTCGATCCCGGAGCGCATGGAGTCCTCGTCCCCCGTGTCGACGACGAGCCGCCGGGTGACCTGGAGCAGACCCGTCGGGTCGTGCTCGACCAGGCGGTCCAGCCAGGCCAGCTGCTCGTCGTGCGGCACGGAGGCGAGTGAGCGGCCCTGGACGGCCAGGATCTGGAACGGCGCGAGACGGACCCCGTCGAGCCCTTCGGTGCTCCAGCAGTAGCGGCGGTACGCCTCGGTGAACGCCGCGGCGTCCTCGGCGCGGCCCCGCTGGCGGTCGGTGAGACCGCCGACGTCCACACCGCGCGCGGCCGCAGCCGCCAGGGCCTTCTCCGCCACGGGCAGCGCGGCGCCCGCCGCCGCGCCCACCGCCGCGTACTGGGAGCGAAGGAGCCCGGCGGCCTTGAGGGACCAGGGCATCAGCTCGGCGTCGAGCACCACCCAGTCGGTGTCCCACTCCTCCCACAGCCCCGCTGCGGTGATCGCGGTGCGCAGCCTGCCGAGGACGACCTCGGTCAGCGCCTCGTCGTCCAGGAAGGGCCTCCCTGTCCGGGTGTGCAGCGCGCCGGTGGGGCCTCCTCCGGAGCCGGAGGCGTGGGAGGTTCCACCGGTGCCGAAACGCTCGCGGGCGGTCTCCGCGTCACGGCAGACGAGTGCCACGGCGCGCGAACCCATGTGTTTCTCCTCGCAGACGACCTTGGTGACGCCGTCCGTGCGGTACTGCGCGAACGCCTCGGCCGGGTGCTCCAGGTAGCCGTCCTCGCGCGACGTGGCCGTCGGTGCCATCGTCGGCGGGAGGTAGGTCAGCAGCCTCGGGTCGACGGCGAACCGGCTCATGACCTCCAGCGCCGCCGCGGCGTTCTCCTCGCGCACCGCGATACGGCCCATGTGACGGGTCTCGACGGCACGACGCCCCTGCACGTCGGCGAGGTCCAGCGGACGGCCCTCCCGTCCGCCCGGCGCCTCGGTGCTCAGCGGCTTCACCGGCTCGTACCAGACCCGCTCGGCCGGCACGTCGACGACCTCGCGCTCGGGCCAGCGCAGGGCGGTCATCTTCCCGCCGAACACCGCCCCGGTGTCCAGGCACAGCGTGTTGTTGACCCAGGAGGTCGTGGGGACGGGGGTGTGGCCGTAGACCACGGCGGCCCGGCCCCGGTATTCCTCGGCCCAGGGGTAGCGCACGGGCAGGCCGAACTCGTCCGTCTCTCCCGTCGTGTCGCCGTACAGGGCGTGCGACCGGACCCGTCCGGAGGTGCGCCCGTGGTACTTCTCGGGCAGCCCGGCATGGCAGACGACCAGCTTGCCGTCGTCCAGTACGTAATGGCTCACCAGTCCGTCGATGAACTCCGCGACCCGCCCCCGGAACTCGGGGTCCCTGGCATCCTCCCGCTCCAACTGCTCGACGGTCTCGGCGAGACCGTGGCTGTGCTGGACCTTGCGGCCCTTGAGGTAACGGCCGAGCTTGTTCTCGTGGTTGCCCGGGACGCACAGTGCCTGGCCCGCCGCGACCATCGCCATGACCCGGCGCAGCACTCCGGGACTGTCGGGCCCGCGGTCCACGAGGTCGCCGACGAACACGGCGGTACGCCCCTGCGGGTGCGCTCCGTTCTCGGCGTAGCCGAGCTTGCGAAGCAGCGACTCCAGCTCGGAGCTGCAGCCGTGGATGTCCCCGATGATGTCGAAGGGACCGGTGAGGTGGCGGAGGTCGTTGTAGCGCCGCTCCAGGACCACTTCGGCCGAGCCGGCCTCCTCCTCGGTGCGGAGGATGTGCACCTTGCGGAAGCCCTCACGCTCCAGCCCCCGCAGCGAACGGCGCAGTTCGCGGCGGTGGCGCTGGACGACGTGACGGGGCATGTCGGCGCGATCGGGCCGACCGGCGTTGCGCGCGAGGCACAGCTCCTCGGGCATGTCCAGCACGATCGCGATGGGCAGTACGTCGTGCTGACGCGCCAGCTGTACGAGCTGCTTACGGCTCTCGGGCTGCACGTTGGTGGCGTCGACGACGGTGAGGCGTCCCGCGGCAAGGCGCTTGCCGACGATGTAGTGCAGGACGTCGAAGGCGTCGCCGCTGGCGCTCTGGTCGTTCTCGTCGTCGGCGACGAGTCCGCGGCAGAAGTCGGACGAGACGATCTCGGTCGGCTTGAAGTGCTCGCGGGCGAAGCTGGACTTGCCCGAACCGCTGGCACCGATGAGCACGACGAGGGACAGGTCGGTCACCGGCAGCCTGCGCGAGGAACTGGTACTGGTCATGCGGCCTTCGCCTCCTTCGGCGTCGTGGTGGTGGCGGGGGTCTCCGGGGCGGGCTCCGGACTCCGGGTCGACTGCGGATTCTGGGCGGGCTGCGGGGTTCGCCGGTCCCGGGTGTTGCGGGTGTCCGTGGTGCGGGTGTCCGTCTCGTCCGGCGCACGGCCGTCAGCAGCAGCCATCGTGAACACGGCCATCTGCGTGGGCGGTCCGACCTCGGGGTCGTCAGGTCCCACGGGCACGAACTCCACCGCGTAACCGTGCCGCGCGGCCACCTGCCCGGCCCAGTCCCGGAATTCCTCCCTGGTCCACTCGAAGCGGTGGTCGCCGTGGCGCACGTGCCCGGCCGGGAGCGTCTCCCAGCGGACGTTGTACTCGACGTTGGGTGTGGTGACGAGCACGGTGCGCGGGCGCGCCGAGCCGAACACCGCGTATTCCAGGGCCGGAAGCCGGGGCAGGTCGAGGTGCTCGATGACTTCGCTGAGCACCGCGGCGTCGTAACCCTTCAACCGCTTGTCCGTGTAGGTCAGAGCGCCTTGCCGGAGGGCCACGCGCTCTGCCTGCCGCTCACCCATCCGGTCGAGTTTCAGCCGCCGTGCCGCGACGGTCAGGGCACGCATCGACACGTCGACCCCGACGATCTCCGTGAAGCGCATGTCCTTGAGCAGCTCCTGCACCAGCTGGCCCTGGCCGCAGCCCAGGTCGAGCACCCGGTGCGCACCGGCCGCCGTCAGCGCCTCGATGATCGCCGCACGGCGCCGGCCGGCGAGCGGGACGGGACGTTCCTCCGTGTCGGTGGTCTCGTCCACCGCGTTGTCGACGCTCTCCACCTCCAGGTCGTCGGACTCGGCGAGCCGCACCAGCTCCAGGCGCTCCATCGCCTGCCGGGTGAGGCCCCAGCGCCGGGATAGATAGCGGCTGGTGATCAGCTTCTGCTCAGGGTGCCCGGCCAGCCAGCCCTCTCCGGCCTTCAGCAGTTTGTCGACCTCGTCGGGCGCGACCCAGTAGTGCTTGGCGTCGTCAAGCACCGGCAGCAGGACGTACAGCTGGCGCAGTGCGTCCGCGAGCCGGAGCTCCCCCTCGAGCACCAGACGTACATAACGCGAGTCGCCCCACTCCGGGAACTGCTCGTCGAGCGGTACGGCGACGGCCTCCACCCGTGTCCAGCCGAGTGGTGCGAAGAGCTTGTGCACCAGAACAGCACCACCGCGTGCCGGAAGCGCGGGCACCTCGATCCGCAGCGGCAGGGGTTCTGCGGCACGCTCGGGCATCGCCCTGCACGCCCCGTTCAGCGCGGACTTGAACACGGTCGTCATCGCGACCGAGAGCAGCGACGACGCGGCGTACGGCCGGTCGTTGACGTATTGGGCGAGCGCGGCGTCGGGCGCTCCGCCCCGGCCCTTCCCCTTGCCCCGACGCACCAGCGTCACCGGATCCACCTCCAGCAGCAGGGCTGCCGTGCACCGCTCGGACGACGCTTCGGGGTAGAAGACGTGGGCCGTGCCGTGGGAGGTCGAGAACGTCTGCGCCTTGTCGGGATGCTTGTGCAGCAGGAAACCGAGATCGGTGGCGGGACGTTCAGGGGTGCCGGTCGTGCTGATAGTCAGGAACACATGAGCGAGTATGTGCGTGATCCGGCCCGTTGCGACAGTGGATTATCGGGATATGCAGCAAGCTCCCCTCCCTGTTCGCATCTCGTGTATCGCTCCTCTTTGATCGCTCCTCCTGGATCACCAGGTGGGCCGGTCTTCGGGTCGGTCGTTCCGTTTCCTTGGAGAGCGCGCACCTGAGTGCGGGGAAAAGCGGCACGCTTCGGCATCTTCCGCCAAGCGGTTCAAACTTCCGGCCGCCCCGTTCGCCCGGCCAGCGCCGCGATGTCCGCAGGGCCTACCCGGCAGCAGCCGCCGACCAGGCGCGCGCCCGTCCTCTGCCAGTCCCGCACTCTGCTCGCAGCGAACGTGCTGCTGCCGGTCCATCTCCGGCCGGTGGCGTCCCACGTCTCGCCGCTGTTCGGATAGACGACCACGGGCTTGCCCGTCGCGGCCGCGGCATCCACCGCACGGTCCGCGTCAGCGGGGTCGCAGCAGTTGACCCCGACCGCCACCACCTGGTCGATGCCCGCGACGAGCCCGAAGGCCTCCTCCAGGGGCTGCCCGGCCCTGGTCCGACCGCCGGCCACGCTGTACGAGAGCCACACCGGCACCCCGAGGTCCTGGACCACCCGCAGCAGCGCCTCTGCCTCGTCGATGTCCGGCACGGTCTCCAGGGCCAGCACGTCGGGGCCCGCCTCGGCCAGCGTCTGGGCCCGGGGGCGGTGGAAGCGCTCCAGCTCGCGGACGGTCAGCCCGTACCTGCCCCGGTATTCGCTGCCGTCCGCGAGCATCGCCCCGTACGGGCCGATCGAGGCGGCGACCCAGTACTCCCGTCCGGTCACCGCGCCCGCCCGGCGTGCCGACCGCACGCTCCCGGTCATCAGGTCCGCGGCCCGCGCCCGCGCGATGCCTCGCCGGTCGAACCCCTCGAATGTGGCCTGGTAGCTGGCCGTGGTCAGCACCTGCGCCCCGGCCCGGGCGTAAGCCGTGTGGGCCGCCTCGATCTGCTGCGGGGCGTCGGCCAGCAGGCGGGCCGACCACAGGGCGTCGGACAGATCGCAGCCCTGTGCCTCCAACTGGTTGGAGAGACCGCCGTCCAGGAGGACGGTCCCCTCGGCGAGCGCTTCGCCGAGGGGACGGCGGGACCGGACCTCCGGTCTCCGGTCGGTGTGCACGGCCACTCCTCGCTCTCGTGGACCCTGTCGGGCGGTCGCCGGCGCTCTTTGCCCGGCCCATTGCCGTCAGCCCAACTGCGACTGCACCTGCGACGAGATCAGCTCCAGGTGGTCCAGGTCGTCCAGGTCCAGGACCTGGAGGTAGATCCGGGACGAGCCGATCGCGGCGAAGCGACCGATCTTGTCGACGACCTCTGCGGGCGAGCCGGCCAGCCCGTTCGCCTTGATCTCCTCGACGTCACGTCCGATGGCGGATGCCCGCCGTGCCACCTCCGCGTCGTCCTTGCCGACGCAGACCACCAGGGCGTTGGAGTACACCAGGTCGTCGGGCGCACGGCCCGCGGCGACGGCCGCGTCCCTGACCCGGCCGAACTGCTTCTCGCTGTCCGCGATGGAGGCGAACGGAATGTTGAACTCATCGGCGTAGCGTGCGGCGAGCCGGGGCGTACGGACCGCGCCGTGGCCACCGATCAGCACCGGAACCTTGGCCTGGGCGGGCTTCGGCAGCGCGGGCGAGTCGGTCAGTTGGTAGTACGTCCCGTCGAAACTGAAGGTCTTTCCGGGCTCCGTCCCCCATAGGCCGGTGACGATCGCCAGTTGCTCCTCCAGCCGGCCGAACTTCTCCTTGGGGAACGGAATGCCGTAAGCCTTGTGCTCCTCCTCGAACCAGCCCGCGCCGAGGCCAAGCTCGACACGGCCACCGGACATCTGGTCGACCTGCGCGACCTGGATGGCCAGGACCCCGGGCAGACGGAAGGTGCCGGCCGTCATGAGGGTGCCCAGGCGAATCCGCTTGGTCTCGCGCGCCAGGCCGGCCAAGGTGATCCACGCGTCCGTCGGCCCGGGAAGGCCGTCACCAGATCCCATGCGCAGATAGTGGTCGGACCGGTAGAAGGCGTCGAAGCCGAGGTCCTCGGCGGCCTTGGCGACGGTGAGCAGGGTGTCGTAGCTCGCCCCTTGCTGGGGCTCGGTGAAGATTCGAAGATCCATGCCTCCATCCTGCACCTTCTGGACCTGCGACTCCGTCTCCCGTGCCCTGCCCCTTCCCGGGCGCCTGTGACACACCACGGGCATACCGCTCACGGCGGGCCGGCCACCCGGTCCGCCGGCCCCCGGATCACCCCGTACGGACCGTCGCGCTCAGTGCCAGGCCCTCTCTCCCGCTCGTGGTCGGCGAGCCGTCGCAGCATCCCGTGGACGCGGTCGACGGACTCGTCGGCCGCGTCTATGGCCTCGATGCACTGCCAGTACAGCCCCTCCTCGTCGGTCCCGCAGGCGACACCCACGAGCGCGATGCCCACTTCACCTAGGAACTGTGCCAGGGCGTCCAGCGTCCCTTGGACATCCGTCACTTCGGTGAGCTGCGCCGCCCGCACACCTCCGGCGGACACCGCGGGGTGGCCGGACACGGCGCCGCCCGGGGCTCCGGTGTCACTGAGTTCGCCCGCCTCGGTCCGCACCTCCGCCGGACCGCAACGGGCCAGGTGGCCGCCGACCGCCCGCGCGAGCGCCTGGGCCTGCCACGCCTCCGCCATGACAGCGGGCACGTCAGCGCTCTCCGCCAGTGCCCGTCGGCCCGCCTCGATCAACCGCTCCGCTTCCATGCGATCTCCCCCGTCACCGACACCGGTCGCCGATGCCATCTGTACGAAAAGCCCACTCACCCTCTTCATTACCCACAGTGAGGTGCGTGGCACACGAAAGCCAGAGGAAATCGGAAATCTGTGGACAGGATGTCGAACGTGAATAAGTCGATCACTCCGAAGAGTGACGACGTAGCGCTTCGGCCCCCTCCTCGGCCGGAAAGCGCGTCTCGTTCCGGTCGATCTTGGCGGCGAGGGCCGCCAGCGGGTCGATGCCCAGGACCTCGCAGAACTGCAGCAGATAGGCCAGGACGTCGGCGACCTCGTCCTCGACACGGAACGCGGTGCCGGGGTCCTCCATCACCCGCGCCGACTGCTCCGGCGTCAGCCACTGGAAGATCTCCTGGAGTTCGGAGGCCTCGACACCGAGTGCGGCGACCAGGTTCTTGGGCGTGTGATAGGGCTCCCACCCGCGGGACACCGCGAAGTCGGCCAGTCTCCGCTGTAGTTGTGCTGCGTCGAATTCCGTCACGGTGCC
This sequence comes from Streptomyces sp. NPDC057428, assembly GCF_042803195.1. NCBI lineage: Bacteria > Bacillati > Actinomycetota > Actinomycetes > Kitasatosporales > Streptomycetaceae > Streptomyces > Streptomyces sp. NPDC057428. The sequence continues at coordinate 7,790 of NZ_JBHVCT010000030.1, read as the reverse complement.
AGGTCTACCACCTTCACGCCGGCCGTCCCGCGGGCCACCGCTGCCGCCGCCTCGCCGACCGTGCCCAGAAGCCGTGTTCGGCCGCCCTCGCAGACCGACGCGGCCAGGGCCAGCAGTTCTCCGGTCTGGCGCGCGTCCAGGCTCCTGTCGAGTCCGTCGGCCAGGACGGTGACCACCTGCATGGCCGACGGCACCTCGGCGTGCGGGTCGGCCGCCAAGGCCTGGGAGCCCGTCAGCATTGCCAGCGCGAAACCGAGATAGCGCAGTTCACCGTCGCCGAGTCGGCCGATGGGGGTGCTGCGGCCCGGTCCGCGTTCCATCCGGGCCCGGACCGTCCCGTCGCCCGGCCGCTCGACGGTCAGACCGGTCACCGGCCCCGCGCACCCGGCGTCCGCACTGGCGACCAGCCGCGCATACCGCCGCGCGCACAGCGTGCGGGTGCGGTGCAGTACCTCCGCGAGGTTCTCGCAGCCCGAGGTCAGCCGCCCTTCCCCGGCGGGCCGTGCGGCGCGCATCCGAGCCGGCTGCGGATCGCAGACGAAGACGGAGCGCAGGGCCACCACGACCTGCTCCGCGGCGGCCAGCACTCCCAACTCCCCCTCCGTCGTGCCCGCGACCCGCAGCGGCAGGAGCGCTGTGGCCAAGCGGTCGCCGGGAAAGGGTGCGCGCGTCACGGGAACGGTCCCGGCCGTGTGCCAGGCGGCCTGGACCGTGGCGCGGCGGGGATCCCGCAGCGCTGTGCTCAGCAGGGTCTCCTCACCGTGCGTGAGCCGCTCGCCGACGATGCGCAGCGCGGGCTCCGCCTGGACGGCCAGATCCAGCCTCACCCGGCCGGCCGGCCCGTCCACCGTGCATCCGAGCCGGAATCCGCGCCGCCCCTGAGCGTCCGCGTCCGCCCAATCCGGCACCCAGGCCGCAGAGTCGGGGAACACCTCCTCCAGAGGGTCACCGGATGCGAGCCGCGCCAGCGCCTCGTACCCCCGCAGGGCGCTCGACTTGCCCGATCCGCTTTCTCCGGTGAGCAGCGTGAGCGGACCGAGCGGGATGACGGTGCGGCGGTGCGAGGCGAAGGCGTCCAGCCGGACCTCGCCGACGCTGGGGCGGGCGGGACGGGCCTCGCGGGGCGGCGGCGGTGCCGTCGTCCCCTTGGGGATCACAGTCATGTCCGGACCGTACGCACGCCCCTGTGCGGCGAACCGTTCCGCCCGTGCGACCTTCCTACGATTGGGGTACGCCCGCCGCGGTGACGCCCTCGACCTCCATACCGGCCGGCGCGAGCAGGAAGACGTTGCGGTCGACCCGGTGCATGCCGCTGCCCAGTCCGAACACCACGCCGCTGCTGAAGTCCAGGATGCGCTTGGCGACATCGCTCTCGGCGCCGGTCAGGTCCAGCAGGACGGGGATCTGCGCCACCAGGTACTCGGCGACCTCGCGCGCGTCCGCGAACACCTGTACCCGCAGGACGACGAGGCGGCGCTGGTCGGCCGCCTCGCGCTGCTCGGGAACCGTCCGGTGGTCGACCCGGGACGGCCATTCGTTGCGCCCCCTCAGGGGTACGACCTGGGCGAGCCCGTCCCACTGTTCGTCGGTGGCGTCGTACCTGTCGTACCTGTCGTACCTGCTCACAGAACCACCCCGTCCGTATGCCGGTTGGCTGTGCGCCGGCTGCGCTCGCTGTTCATCGGGCAATTCTCTCGCCCCTCACCCGTTCGGCGTACCACCGACACGGGCCGGAACGTGATCGACAGCTTCCGGCGTACGGGAATCCCCCGCCTCGGGGAGTGTGCCGAGTGGCGTGAAGCGCCCCGGGAGGTGGACCGGCGCGCGGTGGAAGGGGCCCGGCCGCCAGACCAGTTCGCCGGGGTCGACGGCGAGTTCGAGGTCGCAGAGCTGGCTGGTGAGCTCCTCGATCGCGGTCATGGCCATCAGCAGAGCGGGCTGTTTCGCGGGACATCTGTGAGGTCCGGTCGACCACGCCAGGTGAGCACCGTCACCCGAACGCACCGCGGGGTCCGAGGCGGACGGCAGCGACTGCGTGTTGGCTGCGGCGAAGGAGACCAGGACCAACTGCCCGGCACGCAGGGCGACCCCGTGGAACTCGGTGTCCTGGCGCGGGTAGTGCGCGCCCATGTTGGCCAGCGGCGGATCGCGCCAGAGCACGTCGTCGATCGCCTCGCGCGCGGTCGTCGCGCCGCCGTGCAGGGACCGGTCTCCGGCGTCGAGCATGCGCAGGAGCGCGTTGCCGATCAGGTTCGTCGTCGGGTCGTGGCCCGAACTCATGATGAGGGTGATCTGGCGCACGGCCTCGTCGTCGAGCCCGGCGGGGTGCTGGAGCAGGTAGGTGGTGAGGTCGCGGCGCGGCCTGGAGCGCCGTTCGGCGACGAGCCCGGCGACGACTCCGACGAGGTCGTCGTAGGCGGCCGCCGCGTTTCCGGCCGAGTCCATCATCCCGGCGATGCCCCGGACCACGCGCTCGGTGGCTCCGGACGCCACCCCGAAGGCGGCGGTGAAGACGTGCAGGGGCAGGCGGCGCGCGTACTCGGCGATGAGGTCGCAGCCTCCGGCGGCGGAGAACCCCGCAATGAGCCGCCGGGCCACCGCGGCGACCTCGGCGCGCAGCAGATGGGGTTCGATCAGTGCGAGGGTGTCGTTGATGGCGCCCCGGTAGCGCGCGTGGACCTCACCGTCGGTGAAGAGCGCGGTGGGACGGTGGCCGAGGACGGGCAGGACGGGTGAGTCGGCCGGCATCCCGGCCTGCCAGGCGCGCGAATCCTTGGTGAAGGTGTCGGTGTCACGCAGCAGGTCCACGGCGGCCTGGTAGTCGACGACCAGCAGCGCCTCGACGTCGGGGGCGATACGGACCCGGGCCAGCGGCCCTTGGCCGCGTCGGAGCCGTAGGATGCGCCGGGGTCACCGGCCGCTCCCCGCTCCCGCGCGGCGAGGGCCGCCCCGGAGCCGGTGTCCGCGGCGACGGCGGCGGGGGTGTCCGCCCCTGCCGCACGCGCCTGGACCGGCTTCGGCGCGAGGACGGACAGCGTGCGGTCGTCGTCCATCACGGTGAGCAGGTGCGCCGGAATCCGCAGTATGGCGCGCATCCCCCCGTACGGCGACGACTCGATGTGGCAGCTGAAGCCGTAGCGCGCGATGAGCCGGCCCACCACGGCGAAGCCGGTCTGCGGGGGGTCCCCAGTTCGGTGAGCAGGACCTCGGCGGGGCCGGCGAGCAGTGCGCGGGCCCTTCTCAGCGCGTCGTCGTCCATGCCGATCCCCGCGTCGTCGACCAGGATCATGGCGCCACGCCCGGCGGTCTGCTGGACCGTTACCGGCACCTCGGTGTCCGGGTGCGAGTACGCCGTCGCGTTGGCCAGCAGCTCGGCGAGCGCGATCGCGAGGGGCTCGGCGGCCCGGGCGACCAGCGCGAGCCGCTCCTGGCGTAGGTGGTTGGCGACCTTGACGCGCTCGTACCCGGCGACCCGCGACTGGGCGCCGAGGACGACCTCGACGAGTGAGGAGTTCTGCCGGGCGAGGCCCGGCCACGCGTGGGGTCGTAGTGGATGTGCTCCCGGGCCTCCCGGGTCGCGATGATCTCGGCGTCGGGCAGCACGCCCGCACCCCAGAAGTGGTCGCCGTTGGCGTGGGTGACGATCACCCGGCCGATGCCCACCCCGTCCGGCAGTCGCTTCTGGCTCTCGACCAGGAACTGCCCCGCCAGCGCCGCGTCGTAGGGGGTGTCGATCCACAGGGCGCCGCGGTTCGACACCAGGAGGCCGCAGTTGGCCAGGTCCCAGGCCCGCTTCGGCGGCAGCCAGGCGTACAGGCCGCTGCCGAGGTCAACGACGTCTCCGCCCGTGATCGACATGCGGTGATTATGCCGACCTCGATCCGTCCGCGCGTTCGAACTCGGCCGGGACGCAGGCCCCGTGACGTGAAATCGACTCCTTCGCCGGCCAGCAGCGGCCCGCCGGTGACCGTCCGGGATCACCACAGATCGCCCCGACGGACCAGTTTCCGCCTGATATCCGGTATGCCACCCGGCGCACACCCGCGGCAAGGCGAATACCCAGAAGGTGGCAACGGAACCTAATCCAGCCGACTACCCACCGAGCATGGCTGAAAAGCACCTATCTCACGATCACTCACGGGCGACCCACATGCTTGTTCTTGCTCATTTACCCCATGTAATATGCAAAATCGATCACGCAGACGACGATTCCATCCACGTCATCCCACCAGGCGCGAGCAGCAGCGGAAGCGGAGTGCGGACATGTCCCATGTCGAGACCGAGACAGCCGGCCAGCCGGAGTGCTGGCGCCGCGCCGCGGAGGTCGCCGCGGACCGCGGGGCGGCCCTGCCCGCCACCGGTGAGCGCATCGCCGTCGTCGGCTGCGGCACGTCCTACTACATGGCGCAGGCCTACGCCGCGCTGCGCGAGGAATCCGGCGAGGGCGAGTCGGACGCGTACGCCGCCTCGGAGTTCCCCTCCGGTCGCACGTACGACCGGGTGGTGGCTCTGACGCGTTCGGGGACCACCACCGAGGTGCTGGAGCTACTGGCCCGGCTGCGGGGCGCCACCCGGACCGTCGCGGTGACAGCGGACCCGCTGACGCCGGTGATGGACGTCTCGGACGAGGTGGTCGTCCTCGACTTCGCGGACGAGCGGTCGGTGGTGCAGACACGTTTCGCGACCACCGCGCTGACCCTGTTCCGCGCTCATCTCGGGCTGCACACCGAGCAGGCGGTACGGGACGCGGAGACCGCACTCGCCCAGCCGCTCCCCGAAGGGTTGCTGGAGGCGGACCAGTTCAGCTTTCTGGGACGGGGCTGGACGGTCGGACTGGCCAACGAGGCGGCGCTCAAGATGAAGGAGGCGTCGCTGTCCTGGACCGAGTCGTACCCTGCGATGGAGTACCGCCACGGACCCATCAGCATCGCCACGGCCGGGACCGCCACGTGGATGTTCGGCCCCGCCCCCTCGGGCCTGGCGGAGCAGGTGCGGGCGACGGGCGCGCACTGGGTGGAGAGCGATCTGGACCCGCTGGCCGATCTGGTCCGGGTGCAGCGGCTGGCGATCGCCCGGGCGGCGGCCCGCGGCCTCGACCCCGACCTGCCACGGCATCTGACCCGGTCGGTGGTGCTCGACGGGCCGGCAACGGCCTGATCCCGCGTTACGGCATGCCGCGTACCGGGCTCGTACGGAGCCCGGTACGCGGCGGCGGAGAACCGCCGGTCAGCCCTCTTCGAAGTGGGCGTCCAGCGCGGCGTCCAGTTCGGCCGTCCACTCCTTGAGGCGGCCCCGGGCATCTGCCTCGACCTCGGCGTTGAACCACCGCCGGCTCGACAGGTGGACCGTGACGGTGAACCGGCGCCCGAAGCGGCCGGTTTTGACCTCGACCGCACCGATCTCGGACCAGTCGAACTCCGCCTCCTGGTCGTCCAGCCGGAAGCGGACACCCTCGGCGTCCACCCTGATGGATCCACGCCGGTCTCTGACCTCGAAGACGGGGCCGTCGCCGGCCGACACGTCCGCGCCGGCGGCAGTTTTGTCGTCGGGCGTGACCGCGTCCCCGCTTCGCTCCGTGTCGGCGGGAGCCTCGGAACCAGCCGCCCGATCGTCGGCCGGCCGGCGGTCGGCCGACTGCTCGGCAACCTTTTCCTCGACGTCGGTCGCGTCCTGGACGTCCGTCTCGTCGGGCCTGTGGGCATCCTCGGGTGCCGCGTCGGTCACGTCCGCATCCGCCTCCGCCCGCGCGCGGGCAGGGGCCGTCAGGCCGGGGATGTACGCCGGGTCTGTCCCCGCGGCGAACTCGGGCTTGGTGTTCGAATCTATGCGCTGCTCCACGGCGGGCAGTATGGACGACGAACCTGTACGAGACCAGTCACGCGCGGCCGGACGGGCCTGTCGTCGGGCCGGGTCCACCCGCACGCGGCGCTACGGACCCTTCGCGTCCCGCAGTCGGCCCCGTATACGAAGGAAAGGTGGTACGGGTTCCGCCGAACCCGTACCACCCTCTGTCCCTGCCCCTGCCTCACACGCCGGGTGTGGGAGGTTCCGCGTCGATCCGAGGCTCAGTAGGCCCCGAAGACGTTGTCGATCGAGCCGTAGCGGTCGGCGGCGTAGTTGCACGCGGCCGTGATGTTGGCGACCGGGTCGTAGCTGTCCAGCGACGTACCGGGCACGTGGTAGGCCCGGAAGGTCGGGTCGATGACCTGCAGCAGGCCCTTGGACGGGATGCCCGCAGCAGCGTTGGAGTCCCAGTTGTTGATGGCCAGCGGGTTGCCGGAGGACTCACGCATGATGTTGCGGTGGATGCCGTCGTAGCTGCCGGGGATGCCGTGCTGGGCCATGATGGCCAGCGACTCCTTGATCCAGCCGTCCAGGTCGTTCGTGTACGCCGTCCGCTCGGCGGCGGGAACCGCTTCGGCCGCGGGCGCGCCCTGTGCGGCGAGTTCGGTGCTGCGCTCCGAACGGTCCGCACGCTCGGCGGCCCTGGATTCCTTCTTGGCGACCCTGTCGGCCTTGGCCGGCTTGTCCGCCCACTTCTTCTCGACCTTGCCGCCGATGGTCAGCTCGAGGCCGGGGTGAATGAGGTCGGGGTTTGCGCCGACAGCCTTCTTGTTGCCCTCGTACAGAGCCTTCCAGCCGCCGTGGACCGAATGCTCGCGGGCGATCTTGGCGAGAGTGTCGCCGACGACGACGGAATAGCTCTTGGACTTGGCGCCCTTTGCGGCAATTCCCTGTGCGGACAGGGCAGTCAACGTCACCGTCTTTTCAGCGGCGGCCGGCTGGGCCGGAGCTGCGAAGGCGCCGGTCGCGCCGATCACGGGAAGCGCGAGAGCGACTCCACCCGTGGTCACGGCGATGACGCCGCGCTTCAGCGAACTGGTCCTGGAACGACGGTTCTTGGAAAAACCGGGCATGCTGAATTCCTCTCCGTCGCCTACGAAGTGAGCTGTCGGGTTCGAGCTGGAGATGCCCGGCCGCATGGGAATGCGACTTCACCCCGAGCCGCCCCGGAAACCGGGTCGGCGCTTACTTGGGTCCCCCGCTCCTGCCGTACGAGAAGTGGTCGGGTAGCCGGACGGCGGCAGGATTCGGCGTTCCGTCCGGAATGAGGGTGACCGTAGGCGAGAAATAGCCGGAGGGACAAGCCAGGAGTAATGATCAAAATTCAAGCGCAAGATCGATTCTCGGGAATTCATGTAATCCATCGCACACTGCTTCTCGCATCCCTGTTGGCACACAAGGGAACCCGCGACCCCGTTCCGGCGTCCGGGGGATCGAGGGTGACGCTGGTCACTGAGTCCGATACGGGCGATTTGCGCCCCACCGAAGGTCCCCAGGTCGCACGAAATGGCCTTTTATGGATTGCGGGACGAATTCCAGATAGCGGAGTAAATCGGGCATAAGGCTCATAAGTGAGTCATTCAGGCATAGGGGGTCCGGCCCCGTGGAACCGATCCCGCATGAGCGACAACCCTCAGCCCTCGAACCGTCAGATCACCGTGCTGCCCGTCCAGCCCGGCGATCCGCCTTTCCGCATCATGGAGATCGACGGAGAGGTGATCGGAACGGCGACCGCCCTGACCGACGTGCTCATCGCCGCGGCCGCGGCAGGCATCCCGGTCCACGACCTGGACGATCCTGCCGCTGTCCGGTGGGTGGGCGGCGACAAGTTCAGCTGGCGGCTGCACTGAGCCCGAATCCACCGGCTTGATGCCTGTGGATAGCTTCTCCGGAAACGAGGAAGTGCCCTGTGGCCTGCGATGATGGGAGTTCTTCACGCTTCCAGC
>NZ_JBHVCT010000029.1:0-73391 GCF_042803195.1 Streptomyces sp. NPDC057428 | reverse complement strand
CCCCGGCCGTCGTCAAGGACCGGCCGGGGTGCCGGGGCCCATTCGGTTGCGGGGAACGCCCGTCGGCCGGATGCCGTCAGAAGGGCATGCGGCCACGGGCGCGGCGACCGGCCGAGCCACTGTGGCCGACGGCCTTGGAGCTGCTGCGGAAGGGCTTGCTGAAGATCCGGCCCAGTACGCCGGGGGCCTTGCCGCCCGCGCGCGATCCAAGTCCCAGAGTGCGCTGCGTCCCGTGTTCCGGGTGACGGGACAGGCGCGGAACGAGGAAGGCCAGAACGGCCAGGACGACGCATACGGCAACGATGCCGACTACCACCATGACGGACTCCTCAAATCGACGTCGGACCTGCCGTGTGCCCGACGTCGTCGCCTGTATGCCACGGCCCGTCTCCGGCCACGCCCGAGATCCCGACAGACCGGACGGACGCCGCCAGGGCAGCCCGCCCGCTCAGCGCCGGGCAGGTTGTCCTACTTCTGTCGGCCATTCAAGTCGGACTGTAGGCCGATTTCGTGACGATTGATCAGGTCAAGCCGAATGGCCCACAGAAGGCGGAACCGCAGAGCGCCGCAGGCCGTTCTTCATGCCAATACACAGCCGCCGGACCACGGCGGGGACGACAGAGGAGAGGCACTATGAAGAAGACGGTCGGGTGGGCCCAGGACGGCGACGACTGGACGATCACCGTGAACGGGACCCTGTACCGGGCCACCGAGCGACCGGAGGACGGACGGGTGCACAACTACCTCGTGCGCGGGAACGACCTGAGCGCCGAGTTCACCAGCCTGGGGCGTGGGCTCAGAGCGATCCGGGCGCACGAGTCCACCGCGAACTGACCCGGCATCCGTACGGACGGCGACGCCAGGACACCGGTGCATCGCCGCGGGCCCCGACAACACCGTCGCACGTCCCCGGCACTCCCCGACGACGGCTGTCGCTAAGGCGACCGGGTGGCTGTCGGGGCCCGTTCACGAACTGCCGGAGCCGGTGGCAGGAGCCGGCTCGGTCTTCCGGTACACACATACGGAGGAACCGGCGCCGGGCCGCGGCCCGTCACCCGGCGTCCGCACCCCTCGCCCTTCCCGCGTGACCGGCATCGGTGCGACGACGTAGAGATGGACGGGGAGGCCACAGTGCCGGATGCAGTGGTGATCGGGGCGGGGCCCAACGGGCTCGTCGCGGCGAACCTGCTCGCCGACGCCGGATGGAGCGTAGAAGTTCTGGAGGCGCAGCCGGAACCGGGCGGAGCGGTCCGCAGCGATCGTGGGGTGCATCCCGACTACGTGAGCGACGTGTTCAGCTCCTTCTACCCGCTGGCCGCCGCCTCCCCGATCCTGGCGAGGATGGAGCTCCGGCGGGAGGGGCTGCGGTGGAGCCACGCACCACGCGTCCTCGCACACCCCATGCGGGACGGCCGGTGCGCGGTCCTGGAGCGCCGGTGCGCGGACACCGCCGCCGGGCTGGACGCGCTGGCTCCGGGCGACGGGGAGTCCTGGCTCGGCCTGCACGAGGTGTGGAACCGCCTCGGCCCGGACATCGTCGGCGCCCTGTTCAAGCCGTTCCCGCCCATCAGGTCCGTGGCCAGGCTCACGGCGGGGCTGCGGGCGGCGGGGGGACTGCGACTGGCCAGGTCGCTGGTCCTGCCGGTACGACGGCTCGGGGACGAGGAGTTCACAGGCGAGGCCGGAAAGCTCCTCCTGGCCGGCAACGCCCTGCACGCCGATCTCGCACCGGAGGCGGCGGGCAGCGGAGGTTTCGGCTGGCTGATGTCGATGCTGGGTCAGACGTACGGCTTCCCCGTCCCGGTCGGCGGGGCCGGTGCGCTCACGCAAGCCCTCGTCAGCCGGCTGGAGCGGCGCGGCGGCGCGGTGCGCTGCGGTGAGCGCGTGACGCGCGTGCTCGTGCGTGAGGGCAGGGCCGTGGGGGTCCGGACCTCGGCGGGCGAGGACCTGCCCGCCACCCGGGCCGTGGTCGCCGACGTCTCGGCTCCGGCACTGTACGAAGAACTGGTCGAACCGCACCACCTGCCCGCGCGGCTGCTTGCGGACCTGCGGCGCTTCCAGTGGGACTTCGCAACGTTCAAGGTCGACTGGGCCCTGGACGGGCCTGTGCCCTGGACCGCCCACGAGGCGTCAGGCGCGGGCACCGTGCATCTGGCCGACGGCGTGGACGGGCTCACCGGGTTCGCCGCACAGATCAGCATGGGGCAGGTCCCGGACCGTCCCTTCCTGATCTTCGGCCAGATGACCGTCGCCGACCCGACCCGCTCTCCCGTGGGCACTGAGTCGGCCTGGGCCTACACCCATGTGCCGCAACGGGTCAGAGGTGACGTGGGGGACGACGGACTGACCGGCCGGTGGGACCGGCGGGAGCAGGAAGCCATGGGCGACCGGATCGAGGCCGAGGTGGAACGGTGGGCACCGGGATTCCGCTCCCGCATCAGAGCCCGCCGGCTTCTGGCACCGCCGACTCTGCAGGCCCTGGACGCCAACCTTCGCGGGGGCGCGATCAACGGCGGTACGGCGTCGATGCACCAGCAGTTGGTGTTCCGGCCCACGCCGGGCACAGGGCGGCCGGAGACCCCGGTGAAGGGCCTCTACCTCGCTTCGGCCTCCGCCCACCCCGGTGGTGGGGTGCACGGGGCACCGGGGGCGAACGCGGCTCACGCCGCGCTGCGCGCACGGTTCCCCGCCGACCTGCTCAGCCGCGCACAGCGAGCACTCGGCCGCAGGGACGGGAAGGGCTCCCGGGCGCACGGCATCGGCGCCTGAACGGCGGACGTCGCGCAGGATCCGTCATGGGCGGCGTCGGCACGGCCGATCCCACACGTCCTCGCACACATTTCGCGCATGCACCCTTCACGCGGTATGCCCAGAATGGGCCGTGCTGCAGATGTGGGCCCTCCGGTCACCGACCTCTCCGGCCCGCACAACTGGCGGTGCGGAGCACCACTGCGGCCGCACCCCCGTCGAGGAGGCTCATGTGACCAGCACAGCTCATCCTCTGCACGACCGTGTCGCCGTCGTGACCGGTGCGGCGAGGGGCCTGGGCGCGGGGATGGCACGGGAACTCACGCGGCGCGGCGCCAGAGTGGCCCTGATCGGCCGGGAGCAGGCCACGCTGGCCGAGGTGCGGGACACGATTCCCGGCGCCCGGTGCTGGGAGGCCGACATCACCGAGGACGCCCGGATGAGCCGGGTCGCCGACGAGATCAGGGAGCGTATGGGGCCCGCCTCGGTCGTGGTCGCGAACGCCGGGCTGGCGGAAGGCGGCCCATTCGCCGAGTCGGATCCGGCGACCTGGCGGCGGGTGATCGAGGTGAACCTGACCGGCAGCGCGATCACCGCCCGTGCGTTCCTGCCTCATCTGCGGGCCACACACGGCTACTACCTGCAGGTCGCCTCACTGGCCTCCATCGGCGCGGCACCCATGATGAGCGCCTACTGCGCCTCCAAGGCCGGGGTGGAGTCGTTCGCTCATTCGCTGCGTGCCGAGCTGGCCCATGAGGGCGTCGGCGTGGGAATCGCCTACCTGAACTGGACCGACACGGACATGATCCGCGACGCGGACGAACACCCCGTACTGCGGGAACTGCGCGCGCACATGCCCCGGCCCGCACGCAAGGTCTATCCGGTGGAGTACGTGGCCGTGCGCCTGGTGCGCGCCGTCGAACACCGCCGCGCCGCCGTGTACGCGCCCGCGTGGCTGCGTGCCGCGCAGGTCGTGCGTGCCGCCATGCCACCGGTCGTCACCGCACTCTCCAGGCGTGAGATCCCCCGGCTGCAGCGGGAGACCTCCTTCGAGGGGACGGGGCTGCTCGGCGCCGGCGGCCGGGCGGATCTCGACGGCCGCGGATGAGCCGGCGCCCGTCGCGCCGGGACGCCCCGCCGCACGTGTCGCACCTGCGGCGGCCGTGCGGAGTGGGCACCGAGGTGCGGCGGGCGACGAGTGACGGGACAGTTGGGGAGGGAAAGGCCCGGCCACGTCTGCGTCCGGCACTGAAGAGCCGGTCACGGGTGCGGAAGCGGTGGCGAGTCGTCTGCGCGGGCCGGACTCCGGATCGCACGAGTTTTCCGGGGACGGAGCACGACGGACGAAGACCCCGGCCGCGTCACCGGCCGGGGCGGGCAGCCGACCGAGCAGCGGGGCGTCCGCCCCGACGTACGGCGGAAGGAGTCGCATCATGCGGGCACTGACGTGGCAGGGCAAGAGAGATGTCCGGGTGGAGACGGTCCCGGACCCGAGGATCGAGGATCCGGCCGACGTCATCGTCCGGATCACGTCCACCGGCATCTGCGGCTCGGATCTACACCTCTACGAGGTCCTGGGCCCGTACCTCGACCCCGGCGACATCCTCGGTCACGAGCCCATGGGGATCGTGGAGGAGGTCGGCCCGGAGGTGACGTCCCTGGTCCCCGGGGACCGGGTCGTCATCCCCTTCAACAACTCCTGCGGGCACTGCTTCATGTGCGACCGGGGCCTGCAGTCCCAGTGCGAGACCACGCAGGTCCGTGCGCGCGGAATGGGCGCCGCACTCTTCGGCTACACCAAGCTATACGGCCAGGTGCCCGGCGGGCAGGCCGAACTCCTGCGCGTGCCGTTCGGCAACAGCCTGCCGATCAAGGTGCCCCACGGACCGGCGGACGACCGGTTCGTCTACCTGTCGGACGTGCTGCCCACCGCCTGGCAGGCCGTGGAGTACGCGTCGGTCCCGCCAGGCGGGACGGTGACCGTCCTCGGGCTCGGGCCCATCGGCGCGATGGCGGCCCGTATCGCCCTGCACCGCGGCGCCGGCACGGTGGTCGGTGTGGACCTCGTCCCTGAGCGACTGGCACGTGCCGAGGCGGACGGGGTGAAGTGCCTCGACCTGCGCCGGCACGGGAAGGACCTCGGCGACGTCATCAGGGATCTGACGGAAGGGCGCGGCACGGACGCGGTGATCGACGCGGTGGGCATGGAAGCGCACGGCGCTCCCGTCGCGAAGGCCGCTCACTGGGCGGTGGGGCTCGTGCCCGACGCGGTCGGCGAACGTCTCATGGAGACCATGGGGATCGACCGGCTGGCCGCGTTGCGGGCGGCGATCGACATCGTGCGCCGCGGTGGCACGGTCTCGGTCTCCGGCGTGTACGGCGGGGCGGCCGACCCGCTGCCGATGCTGACCATGTTCGACAAGCAGATCCAGTTCAGAATGGGACAGGCCAACGTCAAGCACTGGGTCGACGACATCCTGCCCTTGCTGAGCGACGAGGACCCACTGGGCGTCGACACCTTCGCGACACACCGGCTGCCGCTCGAAGCGGGCCCGGAAGCGTACAGGACCTTCCAGGACAAGCGGGACGGGATGATCAAGACGCTGCTGGTTCCCTGAACGCGGAGCTCGGCGGCGGCCTGCCGCGAGCCCGACGCTGCCCGGGACCGGATCTCCCCCCACGGGGCCCGCCCCGATGACCACGACGTCGCATTCGGCGCTCTTCCCGACATCCTCATCAGTCATGGGAACGGTGTGGTGGCGGGTGTGCGCCGGAGTCACACGGGCAGGCGGAATAGCTCAAGCGACGTCACCGTTGAGCCCGACAGGTCCGAACGGTCCCAGGAAGAGGTAAGAGAGTATGAGCACCGTAGAGCTCACCAAGGAAAACTTCGATCAGGTCGTGAGCGACAACGAATTCCTGCTGATCGACTTCTGGGCTTCCTGGTGTGGTCCGTGTCGGCAGTTCGCGCCGGTCTACGACTCGGCGTCCGAGCGTCACCCGGACCTTGTCTTCGCCAAGGTCGACACGGAGGCGCAGCAGGAGCTGGCAGCGGCCTTCGAGATCCGTTCCATCCCCACGCTGATGATCGTCCGCGACAATGTCGCGGTGTTCTCCCAGCCCGGTGCGCTTCCCGAGGCGGCCCTGGAGGACGTCATCGGACAGGCGCGCAACCTGGACATGGACGAGGTACGCAAGTCCGTGGACGAGCAGAAGCAGGCACAGCAGGAGCAGCAGTAGTCCCTGAGCACGTGCGGCAGACGTGATGAAGGCCCGGCCGTCCGGCCGGGCCTTTGTCGTGCGGCGACCGCCCCGGGACGCGGACGAGGAGCCGGTGGCGGCCGGGACCCGTGGTGCGATATCCGCTACCCGGCTCGGCCGTCCTCACCGGCTCCCCCGGTGCCGCGCGTCCGTTCCGCGATCCTGGCCGTGAGCCCGTAGTCGAGTTCGAAACCGTCGACCAGCAGGGCCTCGACGGTGTGCGTCGCCGGGTCGATGTCCGCCGTCATGCCCTCTCCCTCGTAGCGCGGGTATCCGGACTCCCCGGTGTCCCCCGTGGCGTCGACGACCGCCGAGCGGATGGCGGTGTCCGGCTCGGGGGCGCGGACGGCGGATCCCTGCGGTTCCGGGAACAGCAGGATCTCGTAGCTCTGCGGATGGCTCATGCGCATGACGGTAGGCATCCGGGCCCTGTCCCGCACGTCGTGAACCGCGCCCCGGGCCACCGTGGTCCCGTCCCCGGTCGCCGGGGCCCGCCCTGTGCAGGTGGACTCGCTGGTCGTCGGCGGGGCCGGGCGTCACGGGCCGGCGAGTACCGGCCAGATTCCCGGGTCCTCGAAGTTCAGCGCCCACAGGGCCGTGTTGATGACGCCGTGCTTGCGCAGCACGGGCAGATGCGTGGCGACCCCGCGTGCGTCCTGGTACCAGACCTCACGGGACTCGGTGCCGTCGTGGTACGTGAAGTACGGCGTGCCCGAGACGGCGTCGAGGCGGTAGGGGGCGCCCTGTTCGGCGCGCAGCGCTTCGGCCTCCCTCCAGGTGACGTGTTTCGTGGCGGATGTACTGGCGCTGTCTGCCGGCCAGTCCCATCCGTACGCGGGCAGGCCCATCTCCAGTCTGTCGGCCGGGACGAGGGCCGTGGCGCGGGTCAGGATGTCGTCGTACCAGCGGGTGTCGGCCAGGGGCCCGGGGTCGCCGCCCGACCAGTGCAGGTTGTAGCCCATGATGCGGACCCGGTCGGCGACACGCCCGAGCGCGGCGTAGTCCCAGATGCGTCCGGTCGTCGCGGTTCGGGGGAAGACCGTGATCACGCACTGCTTGGCGAGCGTGTGCAGGCGGGCGCAGAGGTCCGTGGCGAGGGCGGTGAACCCGTCGCGCACGGAGGCGTAGGTCGCGTCGCCGGTGGTGGCGATGGATTCGTAGTCGAGGTCGAGACCGTCGTAGTCACGGGTGGCTACGGTGCGCATCAGCGCGTCGGCGTGCTCCGCGCGCCTGGCACGGCTGGTGAGGATCGCCGCCAGGGAACCGGACTTCATCGTCTCCATGACCGTCGGGACCACCTTGATGCCTGCCCGGTGCAGTCCGTCGATGACGCGGCGTTCACCGGCGCCCGGGTGGGAGTCGATCCGGCCTGCCGAAATCGCCTGGTACCAGAACGGACTGACGGTGTGCAGTTGGTCGGCGTGACGCAGAGCGTCCTGGTAGGCGCCCTCCTGGTCCCAGTAGGGAAGCCATCCTGAGACCGTACGTGCGGCCGGCTCGGCGGAGCCGCCCGAAGGCCCTGAAGCTGAACCGGAGGTCGAGGTCGCCGGTGGCGGTACGGCTGACGTGGCGACAGGGGCCGTCTGCAGCAGGGCCGCCGCCAGGAGCCCGGCCGCCGTGACGGCGCGGGCCAGATGCGCGAACGCGGAAGAGGTGATCATACGAGCGAGCCTGAGGCTCGTTTCGCGGACCCGCTCCACGGACTGGGCCGTACAGGTTCTACGGTGTTGCGATGACGTTCCAGCAGGCCAACCACAGCAGCGACAGCTCGACCGACTTCCCCGGCCGCAGTGGCCCGAACGCGACGACGGAGGCGGACCCCTACGACGCGGGGCCCGTCCGCACCTCGTACGCCCCCGACCGCGACGGCGATCCGGACCCCGGCGAGATCGTGTGGACCTGGGTGCCGTTCGAGGAGAACGACGGCCGCGGCAAGGACCGGCCGGTCCTCGTGGTGGCACGCGAGGCGGGGGGCACGCTTCTCGCCGTCCAGCTGTCGAGCAAGCAGCACGAGCGGGACCATGAAGGGGTCGCGCTGGGGGCCGGCCCCTGGGACAGCTCCGGCCGGCCGTCCTGGGTGGATCTGGACCGGATGCTGCGGGTCCACGAGGACGGGATGCGGCGCGAGGCCTGTGCCCTGGACCGGGACAGGTTCGAGCTGGTGGCGGGGCGGCTGCGGGAGCGTTACGACTGGAGCTGACCGGCGAACACGCGGGTGAAGGCCGCCCGGACGGCGGAGTCGGGGTCACGGCCCGGAATGCCGAAGACGATCCGCTCGAAGTGGCCCGCGAACCGCCGCCCGTCGGCGAGCAGCGAATGGAACGCTTCGGCCACCTCGCCCGGTTCGTTCATGAAGACACCGCAGCCCCAGGCACCCAGCACCAGTCGGCGGTAGCCGCCAACGGCGGCCACCTCCAAGACCCGTTCGGCTCGGCTCGCCAGCGCGGCGGGGATACCGTGAGCCGCCACCGGTTCGCGGCGGCGGATGACTCCGGCGTTGGGTGCGGGCGAAGTGAGGAATCCGGCGGTGTACGGGGCGTCCAGGAGCCGCCCGCGGTCGTCCCGGAAGACCGGCACGCCGGGTGAGTGGATGACTCGGTCGGTGTAGAAGGCGCTGCGTTCCGCACGGTGGTGCGCGTAGTACTCCGGGACGCGCAGCAAGGTGGCGTGGAGGGCGGAGCCGCGGCACAGGGACTCTTCCTGGGCCTGCGCGCCGTTCAGATAGCCGCCGCCGGGGTTGCGCGCGGAGGCGTAGTTCAGGACGGCCGTCCTGGCCGGGGACTCGCCCGTCAGCCGACGGGCGGCCTGCAGGCTCGTCTCGCACGTCACCTCGACCACCGGAGTGCGGTCGGTGTCCGGTACGGCCACGGGCACCGGCTCCGGGCCGTGGAGCCGCGTGCCGGAGAGTGCGGCCGTCACGGCCCGCTCGATGGACACCTCGCGGCCGTCGGGCACGCGATAGCGCCCGGCCCGGACGATGTTCTCCGTCTCGCGCGCGATACCGCGCAGCCGTGCGCTCATGGGCGCGCCCCCGTGTGGTGCATACGGGGCATGCTGGACGCGGTGGCGGCATGGACGCAAGCGGTTTTCATGGCGTGGGGGCACCCTTGTGCGAACCCCCGGTAAGGGTTTGGGTGGAAGGAAGCACCCGAAGAGGAGGCCCAGCATGCCCCCGGACACTCTCGGCCAGCACGGTCCGCCCGTCGACACGACGCCCCTCGGCGAGGAGGAGGCGGAGGATCTGCTTCGCGGCATATGTTTCAAGACGGGACCGCCCCGGACGGTCGGTGTGGAGTTGGAATGGCTCATCCACGACCGTGAGCACCCCGAGGTCGCCGTCCCCCACGAGCGCCTCCGCGCCGCCGCCGACGCCGTGCGCGCGACGCCGCTGGACGCGGCTCTGACCTTCGAGCCCGGCGGCCAGCTCGAGCTCAGCTCCCAGCCCGCCGGCTCGCTGATGGCCTGCGTCGACGCCACGGCCGCGGACCTCGTCTCCGTACGCGAAACCCTCGGCCGCACCGGACTGGTCCTGTCCGGTCTCGGGGTCGACCCCTGGCACCCTCCCCGGCGTCTGCTCCGGGAACCCCGCTACGCGGCCATGGAAGCGGCCCTGGACCGGTCGGGGCCATCAGGCCGCGCGATGATGTGCACCTCCGCGTCCGTCCAGGTATGCCTGGACGCCGGTGAGGAGGAGCCGGGTCCGCTCGGCTACGGGCGGCGCTGGCAGCTCGCGCATCTGCTGGGTGCCGTGCTGGTGGCGGCGTTCGCCAATTCGCCCTTCCGGGAGGGACGCCGCAGCGGCTGGCGCTCGACCCGGCAGGCCTTGTGGACGGACCTCGATCCGAACAGGTCGCTGGCGCCGCAGAGCCGCCTCGGGCCCCGCCGTGCCTGGACCGCCCACGCGCTCGACACGCCCGTGATGTGTATCCGGGAGGACGATGCCCCGTGGGGCGTACCGGTCGGGCTGACGTTTCGCGAGTGGATCCGCGGCGGCGGGCCCCGGCCCCCGGTGCGGGCGGACCTCGACTACCACCTCACGACCCTGTTCCCGCCGGTTCGCCCGCGCGGGCATCTGGAGTTGCGCATGATCGACGCCCAGTCCGGCACCGACGGCTGGCTCGTGCCACTCGCCGTCACCACCGCCCTGTTCGACGACCCGGAAGCGGCGGAGACCGTGTACCGCACCGTGAAGCCGCTGGCGGAGACGGCGGGCCCTTCGGCGGCGCCCCGCAATCCGCTGTGGACAGCCGCGGCCCGAGACGGGCTGAGCGACCCGGAGCTCGCCGCCGCCGCCGCGGCCTGCTTCGCGACGGCGCTGGAGGCACTGCCGAGGATCGGGGCCGACGACCACGTCATCGAGACGGTCGCGGCCTTCGACGAGCGCTACACGGCCCGCGGCCGGTGTCCGGCCGACGATCTGGCCGACCCCGCACACGCACCTCACGGAAAGGGCCTGGTCCGATGACCGACACCCCCGCTCCGTCCACCGGCCGGGAGCACGACGCGGAGATGCTGCGCGAACGCGCCCTGGCAGCCCTCCTCGCGGCCCGCGAGCGCACCGCCCTGCTCACCGACAGCGTCGAGGACGACGAGCTGACCGCACAGCACTCCCCACTGATGTCGCCCCTGGTCTGGGACCTGGCGCACATCGGCAACCAGGAGGAACTGTGGCTGCTTCGGGCCGTGGGCGGCCGCGAGGCCCTGCGCCCGGAGATCGACGGGCTGTACGACGCATTCGAGCACTCCAGGGCCAGCCGCCCTTCGCTGCCCCTCCTCGCACCCGCCGAGGCCCGGAGCTACGCCGCCGACGTACGCGGCCGGGCCCTGGACATCCTCGGCGGTGCGCCGCTGCACGGCGGGGGCCGCCCCCTGGAACGGGCGGGCTTCGCCTTCGGCATGGTCGCGCAGCACGAACAGCAGCATGACGAGACCATGCTGATCACCCATCAGCTGCGGTCGGGGCCCGCGGTGCTCAGCGCGCCGGAGCCCCCCGGTCCCACCGACGCCGTCTCCCTGCCGGCCGAGGTCCTGGTCCCGGGAGGCCCGTTCACCATGGGCACATCGACCGAGCCGTGGGCCCTGGACAACGAAAGGCCCGCCCACCGGCGCGAGGTGGCGGCGTTCCACATCGACACCGCCCCGGTCACCAGTGGCGCCTATCAGCGGTTCATCGAGGACGGCGGCTACACGGACGCCCGCTGGTGGGCGCCCGAGGGCTGGGCCATGGTCCGGCAACACGACCTGGCCGCGCCGCTGTTCTGGCACCGGGACGCCGGCCAGTGGCTTCGCAGGCGCTTCGGGGTGACGGAGCCCGTGCCGGCGGACGAGCCGGTGCTGCACGTCAGCTGGTACGAGGCGGACGCCTACGCCCGCTGGGCCGGCAGGCGGCTGCCGACCGAGCCGGAGTGGGAGAAGGCCGCCCGCCACGACCCCGCGTCGGGCCGTTCGCTCCGCTACCCCTGGGGCGACGACGACCCGACCGTCGAGCGGGCCAATCTGGGCCAGCGGCACCTGCGCCCCGCCGCGGCGGGAGCGTACGCGGCCGGTCGCTCCCCGGCGGGCGTGGGTCAGCTGATCGGGGACGTGTGGGAGTGGACGTCGAGCGACTTCCTCCCCTACCCCGGCTTCGTGGCCTTTCCGTACCGCGAGTACTCCGAGGTGTTCTTCGGCCCCGGACACAAGGTGCTGCGCGGGGGCTCGTTCGCCGTGGACCCGGTCGCGGTCCGCGGCACGTTCCGAAACTGGGACCTCCCCGTGCGGCGTCAGATCTTCTCCGGCTTCCGCACCGCGAGGAATGCCTGATGTGCCGCCACATCGCCTACCTGGGACCATCGGTCGCCCTGGGTGAGGTGCTGGTGACGCCCTCGCACGGGCTGGTGCGTCAGTCGTGGGAGCCTCGGCGTCAGCGGTCCGGGACGGTGAACGCCGACGGTTTCGGGGTCGGCTGGTACGCCCAGGAGGACCCCGTCCCCGGACGCTACCGGCGTGCCGGACCCGTCTGGGGCGACGAGACGTTCGCCGATCTGGCCCGCGTGGTGAGCAGCACCGCGCTGCTCGCCGCGGTCCGTGACGCGACGTTCGCCGGCGCCGACGGGGAGGCGGCCGCGGCGCCCTTCGCCGAGGGCCGCCTGCTGTTCAGCCACAACGGCGCGGTGCTGGGGTGGCCGGGCTCCCTGGCGCCGCTGGCCGCCGTCCTGCCGCCCGAGCGGCTGCTCTCGCTGGCCGCCCGGTCCGACTCGGCGCTGCTCTGGGCACTCGTGCTCCACCGGACCTCCCAGGGCGACGAGATAGGGCAGGCGGTGGCCGACACGGTTCTCGACGTCGCCGCCGCCTCCCCCGGATCACGCCTCAACCTGCTGGTCACCGACGGTTCCACCGTCGTGGCGACCGCCTGGGGCGACTCGCTCTGGTTTCTCCACGACCCGGGCCACCGCACGGTGGTGGCCTCGGAGCCGTACGACGACGATCCCTGCTGGCGCGAGGTTCCGGACCGCACACTGCTGTCCGCGACCCGCACCGATGTCCTCATGACCCCGCTCAAGGAGCCCTCTGCGTGAGTCCTTTCCTGCTGACCCGCACCCTGCCGGCGGACGCGACGGACGCGGCGCTGCGCGCCGATGTGCGCAGCGGTCTGACCGGGCACCCGAAGACGCTGCCCCCCAAGTGGTTCTACGACGCGCACGGAAGCGACCTGTTCGAGGACATCACCCGGCTGGCCGAGTACTACCCGACGCGTTGCGAACGCGAGATCCTGATCGCCCGTGCCGGCGAGATCGCCGCGGCCTCCGGGGCCCGCACCCTGGTCGAACTGGGCTCGGGGTCGTCCGAGAAGACCAGGCACCTCCTGGACGCGCTGCCCGGACTCCACACGTACGTACCCGTCGATGTGAGCGAGAGTGCCCTCACCGGCGCCGCCGAGGCCCTGCTCGCCGAGCGCCCCGGGCTGTCCGTGCACGCGCTCGTCGCCGACTTCACCCACGCCATCGACCTGCCCGACACCCCCGGCCCCCGGCTGGTCGTGTTCCTGGGCGGGACGGTCGGCAATCTGCTGCCCGGCGAGCGCGCCGTGTTCCTGCGCTCCGTCCGGGAGCGGCTGGCACCGGGTGACAGCCTCCTGCTCGGCACGGACCTGGTCAAGGACGAGGCGACCCTGGTGAAGGCCTACGACGACGCGGCCGGGGTGACGGCCGCCTTCAACAAGAACGTCCTGACGGTGGTCAACCGTGAACTCGGCGCGGACTTCCCGCCCGAGGACTTCACCCATGTCGCCCTGTGGGACCCGGAGCGCGAGTGGATCGAGATGCGGCTGCGCGCGCGCCGGGCACTGACGGTGAAGATCCGGGAGCTGGACCTGGTGGTGCAGTTCGAGGAGGGCGAGGACCTGCGCACGGAGGTTTCGGCGAAGTTCCGCGAGGAGGGGGTGCGCACCGAGCTGGCGGCTGCCGGGATGCGGCTGGATCAGTGGTGGACGGACGAGGGTGGCAGGTTCGCGCTCTCACTGGCGACGGCCGACTGAGCGGCACGCGCCAGTGCCCGCCTGTCGGGCTCGTCGGCCGCGGAGAACTGCGGCATCACGTGGATCTCGGCGATGAGCCCGGCGGCGGTCACCACCCGCCACAGGGAGGCGGCGATGGGGTCGTCCCCGACGAACGCCGCGGCCCCCGACCCGTTCGTCCGTCCGGTCCGGTAACTGATCCGGACGGGACGGACGGAGGCGCCGGCGTCGACCGCCGCCTGGAAGGCGGCGGGCCGGAACCGCCCTCCGGCGCTCCGGCCGCACCAGGTGCTGCCCTGGGGAAACACCGCCACCCGTGATCCGGCACCCAGTGCCCCGGCGAGCGTGCGCACCGCGTCCGGCAGGGCGCGCAGCCGGTCCCGCTCGATGAACAGCGTGCCACCGAGCGCGGCGACCGGGCCGAGGACGGGCCAGGACCGTATCTCGCTCTTGGCCAGCATCCGGGCGGGCAGCACGGCGGCGAGCAGCGGGATGTCCAGCCAGGAGACGTGGTTGGCGACGACGAGCTCGCCCGTCGGTGGCCGCACGCGTTCCACGGGAGCGCCGGTGACACGTATCCGCACCCCGAACGCCCGCACCACCGCCCGGGCCCACCGGCGGACAAGGCGGTCCCGGTGCCCCGGTCCCAGGAGCAGTGCGGCGGGCGCGCACAGCAGCCCGAGAAGGGTGACGGCGCACCCGGCGGCCAGAAGTCCTGCGGCGGGGAGGGGCGGGCGCACGGCGCCCTCGTGGTACGCGCAGTCACGCGGGGTGCAGGGCGCGACGGGCAGCCAGCCGCTCATCGCATCGGGGCCAGCGAGAGGAAGTGGCGCAGGTAGCGGGGGTCGGTTCGGCGCATCGAGAGCAGGACGTAGAGGTCCGCGACGTCGAAGCCGGGGTCGTGGGCGGGGGCTCCGCAGACCCAGGCGCCGAGACGGAGGTAGCCGCGCAGCAGCGGCGGGAGTGCGGCCTGGCCGGCGGGCCCGCCGGAGGGGTGCCCAGAGGTGTCCCACAGGCGGTGCGGTGTGACCCAGTACTCCTCGGGCGCCAGGTTGTGGGTCCGCACGGTGTCCCAGCTCCTGGCGGCGAGGGCACCACCGTCGGCGAGGGGCACGGAGCAGCAGCCCGCGAGCCAGTTGTGGCCGGTGCGCTCCATGTAGCGGGCGAGCCCGGCCCATATGAGGGCGATGACGGCCCCGTCCCGGTGTGCGGGGTGGACGCAGGACCTGCCCACCTCGACGAGGTCGTCACGGATCGGCCGGAGCCTTCCGAGGTCGAACTCGCCCTCCGCGTAGAGTCCGCCGGCCCGCCTGGCTCCTTCGGGGGGCAGGAGCCGGTAGGTGGCGACGACTTCCCCCGTGGCGTTCTCGCGCACCAGCAGGTGGTCGCAGTACGCGTCGAAGGCGTCCACGTCCAGGCCGGGTTCGAGGCTGTCGAGCCGGGCTCCGAGCTCGCCGGCGAACACCAGGTGGCGCAGGCGCTGGGCTGCCCGCACGTCCGCCGCGCCGGTGGCCAGGGCGACCCGGTAACCGGAGGTGCTGCCGGCACCTGCCCGCCGGGGCGCGGGCGCGGCGACGGGTGCGGATGCGGGTGCGGGTGCAGATGCGGGTGCGGCGGTGGAGAGGTGCGCGGGCGTGGAGAGGGGCAGCACGGGCATGGCGGTCTCCGGGGGAGGGATCAGCGAGGGCGGCTGCCGGGCCTTCACGGGTGCTGCGACGGCCCAGCCCCTCTACTTCTTCCGTGACCGGCTGGATTCGACGTGACCGCTGGGGGGATCCGCGATGTGGGACGGCTGAATCCCCGGGTCCCGAGCCGCGCGGGCTTCTCGGTCAGCCGCTGATCAGCCTGGAGGTGATGCGGTCCGACGGCTTCTGAGGTCACCCAGCTCGCCGGTTTCCGCCCACTGGGCACCTGGGTGTCGCCGACCTCGATGACGTCAGGCTCGCCGCCCCCGTCGAGTGCCGGGAAGCCCTCGATGCGCTGCCTCGCGCACCCACGCGGAGTGAGGCACCGTGGGGACAGGAAAGGAGACATTTGATGTCCAAACACACCTACCGGGTCACCGAGATCGTAGGAACGTCCGAGGAGGGCCTGGACGCGGCGATCCGGAACGGCATCGCACGGGCCTCCGAAACCTTGCACAATCTCGACTGGTTCGAGATGACTCAAGTGCGCGGGAACATCGAGAACGGCCGCATCGCCCACTACCAGGTGGGCCTCAAGGTCGGCTTCCGGCTCGACGGGGACGGCTGAGGAACACCGCCGCTCCGACCGTCCGGGGGACCTGCGGCGCGCACCCCCGGCACCACACAGTCTCAAGACCCCTGCCCGGGTGGGGGTCTTGAGGCGCTGCCGGCGGGGGACGCGTCGCGGGTAGCCGGGGAAGTGCTGGCGGCGACCGCCGCCCGGTGTCCCGGCTACCGGCACGGGGTGTCGTCACGCGCGGCACCCGCACCACGGCGATGCCGCACCGCCGCACGGCCCGCCCCGGTCGCGAAGCGTGGCCGCTCGAGATGCATGTGGGCGTGGGCGCTGCTTCCCTGATGCTGTCCGCTCCCCCCACAGATCCAGGAGTGATCATGAGCAGTGCAGGAGAGTCCGATGGTCGTGTCCGGCAGCTGCGAGCCAAGGCGCAGGAGCTCAAGGAAGCCGCAGACCACGCCACCGACCCGGAACAGCGGCAGCGGCTCCAGGACAAGGCCCGCCGCCTGCGGGAGCAGAGCGAGCAGGAGAGCACCCTGACCGACCGCGGGATGGACCCGATGGTGTAGACGGGACATCCGCACCTCGCCGGCGATCGTGCCCGCGCCCGGTGCGACGGGGCGCCTGGTGCACCAGGCGCGCTCCGCGCACCCGGCGTCGGCCCGGCGCCGGTTCTCAGGTCGGCGGGGGCCGCGTCGGTGGCGTCCGTCCCGGCTG
The DNA here is from genome assembly GCF_042803195.1 of Streptomyces sp. NPDC057428. Classification (NCBI taxonomy): domain Bacteria; kingdom Bacillati; phylum Actinomycetota; class Actinomycetes; order Kitasatosporales; family Streptomycetaceae; genus Streptomyces; species Streptomyces sp. NPDC057428. Next base: position 56,968 of record NZ_JBHVCT010000029.1, on the reverse strand, counting down.
CGGCATGCGGTACGCGGTACGCGGCATGATCACTGGCAGAGCCGTACGCGCCCCAGTCGGCGGCCGGATCGTCGCCACCGGCGCCCCGCGGGACGTCGCCGGCGCCACGGGGAGCCGTACCGCCGCATATCTGGCCAAGGCGCTGCGGACGGGCTGACTCCCCGCGGAGGCCGGGCGTGTCCGGTTCCCACCGGAACCGTGCGGCGGATCAGCGGCGCACCTTGCGGGTGGCCCGCAGCCACTCCTTGTTCATCGCGGTGATCGACGGCAGCGGGATGCCCTTGGGACAGGCCGTGGCGCATTCCCCGGTGAGGGTGCAGCCGCCGAAGCCCTCGTCGTCCATGGTGGCGACCATGTCGAGGACCCGGGTCTCACGTTCGGGTGCTCCCTGCGGGAGGACGTTGAGGTGGTTGATCTTCGCCGAGGTGAAGAGCATCGCGGAGCCGTTCGGGCACGCGGCGACGCAGGCGCCGCAGCCGATGCACTCGGCGTGCTCGAAGGCGGAGTCCGCGTCCGGCTTGGGCACCGGGGTGGCGTGCGCGTCCGGTGCGGTGCCGGTGGGCGCGGAGATGTATCCGCCGGCCTGGATGATCCGGTCGAAGGACGACCGGTCGACGACCAGGTCCTTGACCACAGGGAAGGCCGAGGCACGCCACGGCTCGATGTCGATGGTGTCGCCGTCGTCGAAGGACCGCATGTGGAGCTGACAGGTGGTGGTCCGCTCCGGGCCGTGGGCGTCGCCGTTGATGACGAGGCTGCAGGCGCCGCAGATTCCCTCGCGGCAGTCGTGGTCGAAGGCGACGGGCTCGTCCCCGCTGAGGATGAGATCCTCGTTGAGGGTGTCGAGCATCTCCAGGAACGACATGTCCTGGGAGATGCCGTCGACTTCGTAGGTGGCCATGGCGCCGGGCGCCTCGGCGTTCTGCTGGCGCCATACGCGCAGGGTGAGCTTCATGCGTAGCTCCGCTGTGTGGGGTGGACGTACTCGAAGACGAGGTCTTCCTTGTGCAGGACTGGGGCGTCGCCGGTGGCGCTGAACTCCCAGGCCGCGGCGTAGGAGAACTCCTCGTCCCGGCGGGCGGCCTCACCGTCCGGAGTCTGCGACTCCTCGCGGAAGTGACCGCCGCAGGACTCTTCCCGGTGCAAGGCGTCGAGGCACATCAGCTCGGCGAGCTCCAGGTAGTCGACGACGCGGTTGGCCTTCTCCAGCGACTGGTTGAACTGTTCACCGGTGCCGGGCACCTTGATCCGGCGCCAGAACTCCTCGCGGATCTCGGGGATCCGGTCGAGTGCCTTGCGGAGCCCTTGCTCGGTCCGCGCCATTCCGCAGAACTCCCACATGAGTTCGCCGATCTCCCGGTGGAAGGAGTCCGGGGTGCGGTCCCCGTCGACCGCGAGGAGGAGGTTGAGCCTGTCCTCGGTCTCTGCGACGGCCTCGGTGACCGCGGGGTGGCCGGCGTCGATCGCCTCGGAGTGGGGATTGCGGGCCAGGTAGTCGTTGATGGTCGACGGCAGGACGAAGTAGCCGTCGGCGAGCCCCTGCATCAGCGCGGAGGCCCCGAGCCGGTTGGCACCGTGGTCGGAGAAGTTGGCCTCGCCGATGGCGAAGAGGCCGGGGATCGTGGTCTGCAGGTCGTAGTCGACCCAGAGTCCGCCCATCGTGTAGTGCACGGCCGGATAGATGCGCATGGGCGTCTCGTAGGGGTTCTCCGCGGTGATGCGGGCGTACATGTCGAAGAGGTTGCCGTACTTCTCCTCGACGTTCTTCCTCCCCATCCGCTCGATGGCCTCGGCGAAGTCGAGGTACACGCCCTGGCCTCCGGGGCCGACGCCCCTGCCCTCGTCACAGACGTTCTTGGCGGCGCGGGAGGCGATGTCGCGGGGCACGAGGTTGCCGAAGGCCGGATAGATGCGCTCCAGGTAGTAGTCGCGCTCGTCCTCGGGGATCTCGTTCGCCGGGCGCTCGTCGCCCTTGGCCTTCGGGACCCAGATGCGTCCGTCGTTACGCAGTGACTCGCTCATCAGGGTCAGCTTCGACTGGTGCTCGCCGGTGCGCGGGATGCACGTGGGGTGGATCTGGGTGAAGCAGGGGTTGGCGAAGTAGGCGCCACGGCGGTGGGCCCGCCAGATCGCGGTGGCGTTGGAGTTCATGGCGTTCGTCGACAGGTAGAAGACGTTGCCGTAGCCGCCGCTGGCCAGGACGACCGCGTCGGCGAAGTAGGTGTCGATCTTCCCGGTGACGAGGTCGCGGGCCACGATGCCGCGTGCCTTGCCGTCGACGACGATCAGGTCGAGCATCTCCGTACGGGCGTGCAGCTCGACGTTGCCGGCCGCGATCTGCCGGGAGAGTGCCTGATAGGCGCCGAGGAGGAGCTGCTGCCCCGTCTGGCCCCGGGCGTAGAAGGTACGGGAGACCTGGACGCCGCCGAAGGACCGGTTGTCGAGGAGGCCGCCGTACTCCCGGGCGAAGGGAACGCCCTGGGCGACGCACTGGTCGATGATCTCCACGGAGATCTCCGCCAGGCGGTGCACGTTCGACTCGCGGGCACGGAAGTCCCCGCCCTTGACCGTGTCGTAGAAGAGCCGGTGCACGGAGTCGCCGTCGTTGCGGTAGTTCTTGGCGGCGTTGATGCCGCCCTGCGCGGCGACGGAGTGTGCGCGCCGGGGCGAATCCTGGAAACAGAACTGGACGACGTGGTAGCCCTGTTCGGCGAGTGTCGCCCCTGCCGAGCCGCCTGCGAGGCCGGTGCCGACGACGATGACGGTGTGCTTGCGCCGGTTGGCCGGATTGACGAGCTTCGCCTGGAAGCGGCGGGTGTCCCAGCGCTCGGCGACGGGGCCCTCCGGCGCCTTGGCGTCGACGACCGGTTCGCCGGTCGTGTAGTTCGTGTAGTCACTCATGTCAGCTCACCACTCCGGTCATCACGGCGACGGGCACGGAGACGAAACCGGCCGTCAGTACCACTGCCAGGGCGTTGCCGAGGGTCTTCAGGACGCGGTCCCTGGTCGCGTTGCCCACCCCGAGGGTCTGTGCCGCGCTCCAGAATCCGTGCTGGACGTGCAGGCCGAGGGCGAGCACGGCGACGATGTAGACGACGTTGCCCCACCAGGTCGAGAAGGTGTCGAGCACGTTCTGGTAGGGGTGGCCCGGCTGGAATCCGCCGGAGTGCACGGTGCCGGTCGTCAGGTCGAGGATGTGCCAGACGATGAACAGCGCGAGGATGATGCCGCCGTATCGCATGGTGCGTGTGGCATAGCTCGCACGCGCCCTCCTGTGCACGTACGCGGTCGGGCGGGCCCGGAGGTCGCGGCGGCTCAGCTGGTACGCCGACACGGCGTGCAGGACGACAGCCGCGACGAGCACGACGCGGATGATCCAGAGCGCCCACTCGTAGTGCAGGAAGGGCTCGCCGATGGTCCTGAGCCAGTGGGCGTAGTGGTTGTACTCGCCGGATCCGAAGAAGATCTTCAGGTTGCCCAGCATGTGGACGCCGAGGTATCCGAGCATGATCAGGCCGCTCACAGCCATGATCGTTTTCTTGCCGACGGACGAGTCCCAGAGCGTACGCGTCATGGACGGCCGTCGGCCCGTCCGCGTTGCCAGTGCCATGGGTATGACGCTAGATCCGACCAGCACCATCAGTCCAAGTCATGAAACCAGTCATTTCCATAGGTATTCTCTATGATGTTCGCTAAGGTCGACCTCATGCACTTCCAGCAGCTCGCCTACTTCGTGGCCGTGGCCGAGGCCAGGCACTTCACCCGGGCCGCGGAGGACGTACACGTGTCGCAGCCCTCGCTCTCCCAGCAGATCAAGGCGCTGGAGAAAGAACTGGGCGCCGAACTCTTCAGCCGGGCCCGGGGGAACATCGCGTTGACCGACGCCGGCGAGGCGCTGCTGCCGCTGGCGCGCAGGATCCTCGCGGACGCGGACACCGCGCGCCACGAGGTGCTGGAGCTCGTGCAGCTGCGCCGCGGCCGGATCAGGCTCGGCGCCACCCCGAGTGTCTGCACCGGCCTTCTCCCGGACGTGCTCCGCGCCTTCCACGGCGCGCATCCCGGAATCCAGCTCCTCATCGAGGAGGGAGGGTCCCACGACCTGGTGAGGCAACTGGCGCGGGGCGCCCTGGACCTCGCGCTGCTCGTCCTGCCGCTGCCCGCCGGCTCACCGGCACTGACCACGGTGGAGCTGCTGCACGAGGACCTCGTGGTGGTGTCGTCGGCCTCCCGCCCGGCCCCTGGACGGGGAGGCTCTGTGACGGTCGCTGACCTCGAACACGAACCGCTGGTGATGTTCCGACACGGCTACGACCTGCGCGAGCTGACGGTCGCCGCCTGCCGCGCGGAGGGTTTCGAGCCGACGTTCACGGTCGAGGGCGGCGAGATGGACGCGGTGCTGGGCTTCGTCCGGGCCGGCCTCGGGATCGCGGTGGTGCCCCGCATGGTCGCCGTCAGGGCGGGACAGGACCTGCGTACGACACCGCTGGCCACTCCGTCGCTGCGGCGCACGATCGCTCTCGCGCACCGCAGCGACGTCGAACCGCCACGTGCGGCCCGCGAGCTGCAGCGGATGCTGCTGAGGTCGGGGCCGCCCGTCATACCCGCGGCCGCCGCCGGGCCGGAACCGGCCGGGGGCTGAGGGGCGGTCCCGTCAGACCGCGTCCGCCAGCAGGAGCGCGTGGATCGCGTCCGGGGCACCCGGACGCGCGTAGTACCACCCCTGGGCGGTGTCGCAGCCCAGCTGTCGCAGCTGATCGGCCTGGGCCCGGGTCTCGACACCCTCGACCGTGACAGCGAGATCAAGGCTGTGCGCGAGCGAGACGATGCCCTCGACGATCTTCAGGTCGACGGGATCGGCGGGGTGGTGCTGCATGCCCTGGGTGAAGGAACGGTCCAGCTTCAGGACGCTCACCGGCAGACGGCGCAGGTTCGCCAGGTTCGAGTAGCCGGTGCCGAAGTCGTCCAGTGCGATGTCGACGCCCATCTCGGCCAGCTGGCGCAGAGGTTTGAGCAGATCGTCGTCGGCGCCGATCAGTGCGGACTCGGTGACCTCCAGGCAGAGGGCACCCGGCTCCAGGCCCGAGCGTTCCAGTACGTCCACGGTCTCGGCGACCAGCCGGGGGTGGTGCAGCTGGGTCGGTGAGAGGTTGACGTTGATCCGCAGGGGGCCGCCGTCGGTGTGACGTTCCTGCCAGAAGTTCGCCTGCCGTACGGACTCCTCCAGCACCCAGCGGCCGAGCGGCACGATCAGCCCGGTGTGCTCGGCGAGCGGGATGAACCGGTCCGGGCCGAGCACCCCGTGCTGGGGGTGGCACCAGCGGACCAGCGCCTCCGCACCGTGCACGCTTCCGTCACCGAGGTGCACCAGCGGCTGGTACTCGATGAAGAACTCGCCGCGGTCGAGCGCCGTGGGCAGGGCCGTGGTGAGCCCGTGCCGGGTGATGGCACGCGCGTCGGCCTCGGCGTCGGCGAGCGCGAAGCGGTTCCCGCCCGCCCCCTTGGCCCGGTACATCGTGATGTCGGCGCTCCGCAGCACTTCCGCGGGCGTGCGTTCGCCCGACGGGCCCTCGACCACGCCGATGGATCCGCGGACCGTCAGCTCCCTGCCGTCGAGACGGATGGGCGTGGCGAGCGCCGAGAGGATGCGTCCGGCGAGTTCGTGGACCTCGTCCTGCGTGCGCGGTCCGGTCGTGAGGGCGACGAACTCGTCGCCGCCGAGCCTGGCCACCATCTCGCCGGGGGCGGTCGCGCAGCTCTGCAGCCTGTCGGCGACCTCGACCAGGAGCCGGTCACCGGCGGCGTGGCCCAGGCTGTCGTTGATCGCCTTGAAGCCGTCCAGGTCGAGGTAGCAGAGCCCGAAGCGCATGCCGTCCCTCGGCGCGAGCGCCTTCTCCAGCCGCTCGAAGAACAGCGTCCGGTTGGGCAGGCCGGTGAGCGCGTCGTGCGTGGCCTCGTAGCGCAGCCGAAGATTGAGCAGCCGGCGCTCGGTCGTGTCCTCCATCAGTGCGAGCTGGTACTGCGGCCGCCCCTCGGCGTCCCGCAGCAGGGACACGGTGAGATTGGTCCACAGCACCGTGCCGTCGTTGCGGTAGTACGGCTTCTCGACGCTGTAGTGCTCGCGATCGCCGCGCACCAGTTCCTCGTAGTACTTCCAGACGTGCGGCGAGTCCTCGGGGTGGACCCACTCGTTCACCTTGTGGCTGCGGACGTGGTTCTCCAGACCGCCGAACATCCTGGTGAGGGTGTCGTTGATCTCCAGGATGTTCCCTTCGAGATCGGCGATGCCGATCCCCACGGCGGCGTCCTTGAAGACCGCGCGGAAGCGCGCCTCGGTGGCGTGCAGTGCCTGCTCGGCGTGCGAGCGGGCGGTGAGGGCCGAGCGGGCGATCGCCTCCTGTTCGGCGAGCGTCCGCTCGCGAAGCGCCTGACTGAAGCCGCCGGCGAGAGCGTGCTGGATGCGCGCGCAGCGTGCCCGGCTGTCCTCGGTCGACAGCTCGACCGGACCGTTGCCGCCGCAGTAGAGCACGAGGTAGGAATCGACGACGCCGAGCGTGGAACTCAGCGCGTCGGGGTCCGTGCAGTGTGCGGCGACCAACAAGCCCCCGACACCGTGCGCGGGTGCGGCGTCGAAGACCCGCGCGTGCAGGGCCCGGTCGAGTTCCCGGGCGAGCGGCAGCAGGTGCTCCTCGAACTCCGGCCGGGTCAGAGAGGTGGCCGTGGAGGGGAAGATCGCCCGGCTCCATATGGTGGCGAATCTCCGTAGACGGCCCTCCGGGCCGTCGGGTTCCGCGTCTGGCGTGCCGGACGACTGGGCGGGAGTGCTCACGCCTTGCGTCCAACCCCGGCGAAGCCCGAGAAGGCGAAGGGGTCCTCCTGCGCGCGGACCCCGGGGGATTCGGGACGCCAGTCGGGCATGGAGACCAGGCCGGGCTCGACCATCTCGTACCCCTCGAAGAAGCGGCTGCCCTCGGCGCGGGTCCGCATGACCAGCGGGTTGCGGATGTTGCGGTAGACGCCGACCGTCCCGCCCGCCTCTTCCTGGGAGAGGGGGATGCCCTCGTACGAGGCGTGGGTCAGGACGAGCAGACTGCCGGGGGCGAGTGCCTCGCTCAGCTCCGCGACCGCCCCGTACGGATCGTCGGCGTCCTCGATGAAGTGGAGGACCGCGACCAGGAGCAGCGCCACCGGCTTGTCGAGGTCGAGGAGGGCGTTGATCTCCGGGTTCTCCAGGATCTCCATGGGTGAACGGAGATCCGCCGCGACGACGACCGCCCGTTCGTTGCCCTCCAGGACCGCCTGGCTGTGTGCGACCGCGACCGGGTCGTGGTCGACGTAGGCGATCCGGGCCTCCGGGTCGTCGGCCTGGGCGACTTCGTGCACATTGCCGAAGGTCGGGATACCGGAGCCTATGTCCAGGAACTGATTGACGCCCGAAGTGGTGGCGTAGTGCACGGCCCGCCGCATAAAGGCGCGATTCGCCTGCATGACCTTGGGCAGACCAGGCATGAACTCCATGGCCTTGCGGGCCGCTTCCCTGTCCACCTCGAAATTGTGCGAACCGCCCAGATAGAAGTCGTACATGCGAGACACGCTCGGCACCGAGATGTCAATGCCCTGCGGTGCCCAGGCGGGACGCTCCATCGATGTCTCCAACAAGTCGCCACGGCGATCCGGCCATGTTCATGGTCAGTGTTGACCAGAGGCTACTGATCGACCGCCAGGAGAGCGAGTGGAAACGGAAATTAGAGATCCGTTATTGGTCACACACCGCAGGCATGTGCGACCGGTCCGTCGCTGCGCGTGCGCATTCGGCGACGGACCGGTACCAAGGGACTGCCGACGACTACTTCGGGGCTCCCACGAGCTTCGCCTCGGGCGAGACCGCGTACCATGTGCCCCCGACGCCTTGGCCGTTGGTGTCGCCCGGCTTCGCATCACCGGAGAAGGTGTAGACCGGCCAGCAGTCGACCGACTGCTGCTTGATGCCGTCGGGGCGATTGAAGGTGACGAATCCCTTGGTGGTGACTCCGTCGACGTCATTCTTCGACACGGGACTGACGACCGGCCACTTCTTCAGGCAGTCACCTGTGCAGGCCGACTTCATCGGCCACGCCGAGTCCTTCTTGAAGCGGTAAACCGTCATACCGCGCTTGTCCACCACGATGTCGCCGAGTTTCGGATCCTTTCGGACCGAAAGTCCCGCGAGGTCGGCGGGCTGGTCGGCCGCCGCTCCGTCCGCGTTGGCCACCGCCTTCTTGCCGTCGGGAGCCGAGGCGAACCACGTGCCGCCGACGCCCTGGCCGTTGGTCTCCTGGGGCCCGGTGTCCTTCGCGTAGCGGTACATCGGCCAGCCGCCGACGGTGAGCTGCTTGGTGCCGTCGGCACGTGTCACCTCGCCGATGAGCTCGGCGTCGGTTCCCGCCGCGGCCGTGGCGTTGCCCGCGGACACCACCGGCCACGTCTTCGCGCAGTCGCCCTCGCAGTTCGACTTGGATGGTTCGGCCGTGTCCTTGTCGAAGCGGTAGAGCGTGAATCCCTCACTGTCGGTCAGTACCTCGCCGAGCTTCTTGCTTTCCCACACGGCGAGTTGGCCGGCCTCCTTGGGTGCGCTGTCCGCCCCGACGTCGGATCCGTAACCGCCGGCCGAGCCGTATCCGCTGTCCGCCGGCTGCTGGGCGGCCGCGTTGCCCACCGACTGGCCGTTGGGCGACGCGGTGCCCTGCTCCTGACCGCACGCCGTCGTCAGCGCCAACAGGGCCGCCGCGGTCACCGCGAGAGAGGCGTTCCGCCAGGTATTCATGTCGACTCCCGTAGTCCTTCTGCCGTCCAGGACGCGAGTCCGCGCCTTTCGTGGCCCTAGGTACGGGCGGGCGGGGTCCAGGTGTTCAATACATCGCCCAGAAAGTTCCGCCGGGCGCAAACGCGAATCGCCGAATGTCCCCACCATCAGGCGAATCACCTGCGTCAGCCGCGTGTCCGGCGGCTGCGGGGAACATGCTCCCCGGCGTGTACGGATCACGCATATGGCGGCTGACAGCGACCACCCTGCTAGTGCTGCTCGCCGTCCCCCCGCCCGCCTTCGGTGACGACTGTGCGGTGGCCTCCATCGGGCAGGGGGAGGACGGATCGTCCATCGCCGTCTCGGGCGAGGGGCGGTGCACGGCGGTCATCGCCGAGCCCGAACCCGAACCGCCACCCCCTCCGCCTCCCCCGCCACCTCCACCGCCCCCGCCTCCACCGGCACCACCGGCACCACCGGCACAGGCGCCCGAGCCTCCCCCTCCGCCCCCTCCGCCCCCTCCGCCCGCACCGCCCCCTCCGCCCGCACCGCCCGCACCGCCCCCCGCGAAGCCGAAGCCCGCTCCGCCACCGCCGCCGACCACACGCCCTGCCCCGCCGGCACCCGCTCCGGTGGCGCTGCCCACCTACCGCAAGCCACCCCGCAAGGCACCACGGTCCGGACCGTCACTGGTGTCTCTCACCCTTCTGATCACCGCGCCGGCCGTCTTCGCCGTTGCCGTGCTGCGCCCCCGCTCCTCCCGCTGACCGTGAAGGGATCCCATGTCGGAATGGCTTGTTCTGACCATTGCCATGGCGTCGGCGTGTGCCGTCGTCCTGACCATCGCAGTCCTCAGCAATCGCCGGGTGGCCGAGGACGACGACCCCTCCGAGACGCCCGACGTCATCGAGTACATGACGATGATGATCGGCGTGGTCTACGCGATCGTCCTCGGCCTCGCCATCGCCGGTGTCTGGGAGGGCCGCAGCGCCGCCCAGGAATCCGTACGCCTTGAGGCACAGGCCCTGCACGAGGTCAGCGCCCGGTCGGCCGTCTACCCGGCCGAGGTCCGCGACCGTATCCGCAGCGACGTCGACGCCTACGTGGCACATGTCGTGGGTGACGAATGGAGGCACATGACGGACCACGGTGCGCTCACCGAGGAGGGGACCAGGCTCCTCGACCGGGTGCGTGCCGACGTCACCGAGTACAAGCCCCGCACGGACCACGAGGGCCAGGCCTACCAGCCGCTGGTGGACCAGGTGGCCGCCGTCGACGACGCCCGGGGGTCACGGGGGCAGAACGCGGGCGCGACCATGCCGGGGGTCGTCTGGTTCGGCCTGATCACGGGAGCTCTGGTCACGGTCGGGCTGATCTTCACGCTCCAGATCCGCAGAACCTTCCGCGAATTGCTCCTGGCGGGCCTCTTCAGCGTCCTCATCGCCTTCCTGCTCTTCCTGATCTGGGACTTCGACGCCCCCTTCGGCCGCGGCATCTCCGCCACGACGGCCCCGTTCGTCGACCTGTTCCCCCGCGCGACGGGCGGATAAGCACGCGCCGGACCCAGCCCCACTCCCCCGGCCCCGGTCCGCCGGCCGGGGGACATGGCTGCCCCATTCGCCTGACCCCGATCGCGGGTGATATGCGACGCTTCTACCGTTCGGGCATCGAGGTGCATTTCCCATACTTTGCGGAAACCCGTTCCGCGGCTGCCCCTCGGGACCCGGAGGATTCACCATGCGCGCGATACGTGTCGCACCCGTCGCCCTGCTGGGCGCCGCCGCCTGCCTTTCTATGGCACCGGCCGCATCGGCCCATACGCTCACCGGCGGCACGTCCACCTCGTTCACTCCGACCATCACCCCCTCGACGGTCGCCCCGGGAGGGTCGGTCACCCTCGGCGCCATGGGCTGTACCAGTGACGCGACCGCTTTCTCGGGTGTTTTCGACACGACGACCATCCCACGGGGCAGGTCGGCGACCGCCACCGTCGACCGGGAGGCCAGGAGGGGCGCTGTCTACGAGGTGACCTTCCGCTGCGGATCGACCACCCGGTCGGCGAACCTGACCATCTCGGGTGGCGCCACCAGCACCCCGACGACCTCTCCCACCACCAGCTCCACCGCTTCTCCCAACGGAGTAATGGGCGGCCTCGGCGGCAGCATCGACACCATGGACCCCGCGGAGATCGCAGCCGGGTCGGCTCTGGTGGCGGCGGCGTCGGCCGGCGCCTTCTACGTCCTGCGCAAGCGGCGCACCAGCCGTCAGCACTGACGGCACGGCGCCTCTTGCGGACATACGACAGTCGCCCCGGGTCCTGTCCAGGACTCGGGGCGACGGGCGTATCGGGCCGGGCAGGAGCTTCGACGCGTCAGATCGCCGCATTGCTCATCCGGCGACGGACGACGAAGACGGCACCACCCAGGGCTGCTGCGGCGACGAGACCGCCACCCACCTGCATCTCGACCGAGCTGGGACCCATCGAGCCACCGAGGCCGCCCTGCGCGCCGCGGGACGGGAGCACGGTGAAGCGGGCCGTGGCGACCGAGTCGTGCTGGTCACCGCGGTTGCCGGAGTCGTTGCCGCGGTCGTTCCCGCGGTCGTTGCCACCGTCGCCCCCGTTCCCGCCGTTGCCCCCGTTCCCACCGTTGCCGCCGCCGAAGTTGTTGTCGCCGCTGTTGCACCTCACGGACAGGCTGTACTGACCCGGCGTCGCGTCGTGCCGGATGTGCGCCGTGGCGTAACCGACCCGGCCCGGGGACAGGTTCACCGTGGGGAACGCGTTCGACCACACCCGGCCGCCGGAACGGCCGCAGCCCTCCGCGCTGACCTTCATCGTGGCGCCCTGGTGGACCGAGGACGGGTTGACGGTGACGTTGGTCGGGAAGTTGCTCGGGTTGCTGCCCGGGCCGCCGCCGGCGGCGGCCAGCGGAGCGGCCAGCCCGACCGCCGCGAAGGCGGTCGCGGTCACCGCGAGAGCGCGTGAAGCACGCATCGTTGAACCTCCAGCGGGAAGCGCGCCCCGGAGTCCTGCCCTCCGGGATCTGTCGAAGAAAACGCATCCCATGACGAACACTCACTAAATACTGCAAGCCGCGCATTTCGACACTGCTCCACCCCGGTGAGCCGACACGCCGGGCGGCGTACCTCTGATCTGACGGACTCGCAGGTCACGGACCGTCAGAACTTTTATCCGCTGATTACTCCGAAGAGAAGGCGGTGTCGGTCGGCCCCGGCCGGCCGACACCCGTTCGCCCTTCCCTGATGGCCGCCGCGGACACCCGCGCCTAGCGTGGCGATGTCGCGACGAAGGGAGAACCATGGGCCGGGACCAGTGGGGCGGCGAGCGGATCAGACGTACACCGTGGGGTGCGATCGCCCTGGTGATGCTCACCGGGCTCGCGCTGATGCGCAATGGCGCGGAGACCTCACCCGGACCACCGCAACCCGCCGCCGCGGCTTCGGTGGCCGGCCCGCGGGACACACCCCCGTCCGCCCCGGTCGACGGTGAGCCGGTGCAGCCCCTGGCGTACGCCCCGGCCGAGCGCGTACAGATCCCCTCGATCCAGGTCGACGCCCCGATCGTGGACGTCAACCTGGACCCCGCCGGCTGGATCGAGGCACCGCCCGCCCAGGACCCCAACCTCGCGGGCTGGTACCAGAACGGCATCGCGCCTGGCCAGCGCGGAACTTCCGTCCTGGTGGGCCACGTCGACAATCTGGCGGGCCCCGCGGTCTTCTACGGCCTGGGCTCGCTCAGCAAGGGGCAGCACATCGAGGTGTCCCGCTACGACAACCGCACCGCGGTCTTCGAGATCTACGGCGTCGAGGTGTTCGCCAAGGATGACTTCCCCGGGCCCAGGGTGTACGGCGACACCGGCTACGCCGAGCTGCGGGTCATCACATGCGGCGGGGGCTACACGAAGGCCAACGGCTACGACGGCAACGTGGTGGTGTTCGCCCGGCTGGTCGAGACGCGCTGACAGGTCCCTCCGCCTCGCCTCCACCCCGCGACCGTCGGAACCGGGGGCCGCCCCGCTCCCGGGAACGGGGCGGCCCGCCCCCGGGCCCCCGTGTCACCTCGCTCAGACCCGCCGCGGGACCGTCGGGTGATAACCCCTCTCGATGAGTGCGGGCAGGTACCGCCGCAGGGCCGCCACGCTCTGGGAGCGGTTGCCGCCCGCGTCGTGCGAGAGGACCACGACGCCGGGAGCCGCACCCTTCTTGACCCTGCGCACGATGGTGTCGGCACCCGGCTCGGTCCAGTCCAGGGTGTCCACGGTCCAGGCCATCGGTTCCATGCCCATCGAGGCGCCGATCTCGAAGGAGTTGCGGTTCCAGGCGCCGTAGGGGGCCCGGTACCAGAGCGGTGGGGCACCCACCGCCTTCTCGATGACCTCGCTCGTGCTGCCCAGCTCCTCGCGGATACCGGCCCGCGAGAGCTTCGGGATCAGCGGGTGCGACCAGGAGTGGTTGCCGACCACGTGCCCGTCGTCGGCCATCTCGCGGAGCAGGTCCCGGTTGTCCGCCGCCATCTCGCCGCAGACGAAGAACATCGCGCGGACGTCGTACCTGCGCAGGACGGCCAGGATGTCCGGGGTGTACCGCGGGTCGGGACCGTCGTCGAAGCTGAGGACCATGGCGTCGCCCCCCAGCTCCGGCATTTCCTCGAAGGGCCGGGTGCGGACGGGGGGCGGGGCGGGCCGGAAGCGGGACGGGGCCCCCGCGGTCATGGGTCGCAGCCGGTAGGCGCCCGGGCCCGCCTGCGCGCTCGCCGGAGGTCCAGCCGCCGGGGCCGGCTGCGGCTCGCCACCCGGGCGAGCGGGCGTACCCGCCGGATCCGCCGCGATCATGTGCACGGCCGTGGCGGCCCCGAGCGCAAGGGCCAGGCGCAGCAGCGTTCGGCGGTCCGCTGAAATCTGATCATGCTTCATGAACAACTGCTCGCACGGAGTTGCGCCGGCACCGCTCGACGACACCGGGGAGGTCACGTATTGCACCCGATGGATGCAGTGCACACGCGGTCTTCACCGCGGGCTGCGCCGCGCAGGTGGAGGCGGCGGCGGTGCGCGTGGCGACAGCGGCTACCCTCGTGGCCGTGGCAGAACAGCAGGAAGACCGCTTCGAGCGCGGCACGGACGGCCCCAAGGTGATCGTCGCGGGCCTCGACGGTTCCGAGTCCTCGATGCGGGCCGCGGCCTACGCCGCGGGCCTGGCACGCCGGCAGAACGCGATGCTCGCCCTCGTCTACGTCCAGCCGGTGATGCCGGCCGGCGCCGCCCTGGGCGCGCCGGTCGCCGACGCCACGGGTGAGGTCGCGGAGGGGCTGGTGAACGAGATCAGAAAGGCCACCGAGCGACTCAAGGACATATGGAACGTCCGCTGGGAGTTCCACACGTTCCGCGGTGATCCCTACAACGGACTCGTGACTGCGGCTGATGAACTGAAGGCGGACGCAGTGGTGGTGGGCGCCTCGGAGTCCGCCGGGCACCGCTTCGTCGGTTCCGTCGCCGTACGTCTGGTGAAGTCCGGGCGCTGGCCGGTCACCGTGGTGCCGTAGGACACCCTCCGGGGAGCCGGCCGGGCGCCCGCCGGTCACCGCCCCTCGACGAGTCCGTCCTGGGCGGCGCCGCGACTGAGGACGACGCGGCCGATGCGGTCGTGGATCCCGCGCAGCCGAGCGCCCCTCGCACCCGCCCCGGCGGATGCCGTCGGGGCGAGGCCGACGATCCGTCCCGCCTCCGGGTCGAACCACTGCGGTACGAATTCGGCCTTCGTCACGGCCCAGCGCCGCCCCGGTTCCACCGGCGGCGCGAAGGTGAAGCGGCCCATGGAGCTCTCCCCGGCGCGCGGGTCCTGGACCCCTTCGCGATCGGCCGTCGGACCGGCGATCTGGTTTCCCGCCCCGTAGACGATCCACGTGCCGTTGACCTTCTCGTACGCCTGCGGAACGTGAGCCCCGGTACCGAGGATCAGGTCGATGTCGGGACGGCCGCCGGTGCCGGAAGCCGTCAGTTCGCGGCCGAGGGTGTGCTGGACGTCGTCGGGAGCGTCCTGCCACTCGGTGCCCCAGTGCAGGGAGACGACCACCACGTCCGCACCGGCCTCACGGGCCTTCCTCGCGTCCGCGACGATCTGCGCCTTGTCGATCAGGCCGACCGCCCAGGGTCGCCCCGCCGGCATCGGGATGCCCGCGGTGCCCTGGGTGTAGGCGAGATGGGCCACCTTGGCCGCGCCCTTGCCCTTGCCCGCCACGAGCAGGGTGGGGCGCGACGCTTCCACCGCTGAACGGGCGGACCCGGCGTGGGCGACGCCCGCCTCGTCCAGGGCGTCGAGTGTCCGCCCGATGCCCTGGGAACCGTCGTCCAGGCTGTGGTCGGATGCGGTGGAGCACGAGTCGAATCCTATGGCGCGCAGGGCCGTCGCGAGCTCGGGCGGCGACTTGAAGGACGGAGCGCCCGTGTAAGGGCCTCCCTGCTGCCCGTACACCGTCTCCATGTGACAGATGGCCAGATCCGCACCCGAGACGGCTCGGGCCGCACCCTTCAGCATCGGGCGGAAGTCGTAACCCTGTCCGTCGGTGTCGTCCGCCGCCCGGTCGATGAGCGGGGAGTGCGGGAGGATGCCGCCCGCGGCCAGAAGTGTGAAGACACCCCCGCCGCTGTCCGCACCGTGCGCACCGCGACCGGCCGCGAGGTGGCGGCCCGCGAAGCCCGGGGGTGAAGAGGACGAACCGGAGCAGGCCGTCACTGTGGCCAGCAGGCCGGCGACAGCGATCGCCGCGGTCCGTCGGATGCGCTTCGTCATCAGCACGACTCCCTGTTCGGACAGTTCTAGCCATCCGACTACACATATATCCATACTGCCGAGTCAAGGACAAAAGCCGTGAAGTACCTGAACCGGCCGTATCGCCTGCGGATGACCGTTCACCGCACCATTCGCCGCTCCGTGCGACCGCTCGGCGCACGCCTCGGTGCACCGCCTGTTCCGCCGCGCCCTGATGCGTTCGTATACGCCAGGCGGGAGCGAGGCGTCAGGGGCCTCTTCGGGAAGGGACGTTCACCATGATCACCGCGACCACAGATGAACGGGAACTCGCCCGGATGCAGAGGGAACACGGGCCCGCACTCTTCCACTTCCTGCTGGGGCTGACGTTCGGTGACCGGCAGCGGGCGGAGGATCTGCTTCAGGAGACGCTCGTACGCGCCTGGCAGCACCCCGAGGCCTTCGACGCCCCCTACGACTCGATGCGTCCGTGGCTGTTCACCGTCGCGCGGCGCCTGGCCATCGACGCACGGAGGTCCCGCCAGGCGCGGCCGGCCGAGGTCAGTGACGTGGTTCTGGAGACCGCGCCTGCCCGGGACAACACCGCTGAGGCCGCGGCCCGTTCGCTGGACGTGCGCGATGCCGTACGGACGCTGAGCCCGGAGCACCGCGCGGTGCTCGTGCAGATCTACTTCCGCGGGCTCAGCGTGCGCGAGACGGCGCAGGTGCTCGGGATACCGCCGGGCACGGTGAAGTCCCGTTCGTACTACGCGTTGCGCGTCCTGTCGCGGAACCTTCCCGGCTATTCGAGCAGGTCCTCCTCGTCCACCAGCCCCAGCAGGGACGCCGCCTCCGCGACCTCCACGTAGGCGGCCGCGCACACCGCGCACCGCTGGAGGTGGCCGGCGACCGGACCGCTCTCGTCGGCGGCCAGGGCATCGAGCACATACGCGCCCAGCAACTGCCGTACGTGCGGGCCATCGCCGCGGTCGGCGGTCATCACACCTCGATTCTCCGGACGGATCCTGCCCTTCTGCCCACGCGGGGCACGCGCCCCCGGTTCAATGCTGCGTGTGGCCCGGTGCCGAGTAGACGAAAGAGGCGAGACGGGATGCGTCCCGATTACTGCGACGAAGCCGGCGGGGGCGGGCTGTTGGTGCCGATGGCGTGGATGTACTCCGAGTACATCGCGGACGAACTGCTCGTGACCGGGGACCTCATGGAGCCGACCACCCTGGAGTTCCGGGCCGGGCGGGACGCGCTCGCCCTGACGATCTTCCTCTCCGACGGGGCGGCGGCCGAGGGACTGCCCGCCGTGAGGGTGGACGAGCTGCGGCTGCTCACCGCGTACGGCGCGTCATGGCGCAGGTGGGTCTGCGCCCGGCTGGAGGCGATCGCGCGGCCCAGCGGTCCCGACGGGCGCGCCGACCCTGACCTGGCGATGGCACGCGCGGCCTGGCGGTGGCTGGAGGACACCGAACTGCTGGCCGCGGACCTCGACGCAATCGGCCCGGCACCGTGGGAGCCGGTGGGTGACGAGGACGGCGAGGCGCAGGTCTGGACGCCGGCGTGGCAGCTCGGTCTGCCCCTCGGGCATCTGGCCGTCCACCTCTACTGAGATCCCGGACGGGTGATGGTCCACCGGCCCCGCGCCGGTGGTCAGGAACCGTGCACACCCGCCCGGTACTTGGGAAGCCGCAGTGTGATCTTCGTGCCGGCTCCGAGGCCCGTCTCGATGACGAGCCCGTAGTCGTCGCCGTACACCTGGCGCAGGCGTTCGTCCACGTTGAGCAGACCGACGCCGCTCGATGTGCCGCCCTCCCCCCGCAGGATCTGCCTCAGACGTTCGGGATCCATGCCCGTCCCGTCGTCCTCGATGACCACCTCGGCCTCGGCACCGGCGTCCAGCGCACTGATCGTGATGCGGATCGGGACGTCCGCCCCCCGGGTCGCGTCGAGTGCCCGGGGGTGGGTGACGGCCCCCTCCAGGCCATGCTTGACGGCGTTCTCGACCAGCGGCTGCAGGCACAGGAACGGCAGCGCGACGGGGAGCACCTCGGGGGCGACCTGGAGGGTGACGGACAATCGCTCGCCGAATCGGGCCCGGACCAGCGCGAGGTACTGGTCGATGGAGTGCAGCTCGTCCGCCAGGGTGGTGAAGTCACCGTGCCGGCGGAACGAGTAGCGCGTGAAGTCGGCGAACTCCAGCAGGAGTTCACGCGCCTGCTCCGGGTCGGTCCGGACGAACGAGGCGATCGCGGCCAGGGAGTTGAAGATGAAGTGCGGGGAGATCTGGGCCCGGAGCGCCTTGATCTCCGCCTCGATGAGCTGCGTACGCGACCGGTCGAGCTCGGCGAGTTCCAGTTGTACGCAGACCCAGCGTGCCACCTCTCCCGCTGCCCTGGCGAGCACCGCTGATTCCCGGGGCGCGTAGGCCACAAGGGTGCCGAGGACGCGGTGGTCGACCGTCAGCGGAACGGCGACGGCCCAGCGCAGGGGGCAGTCGATGTCGCCGCAGTCACTGTGGAAGGCGGTGTCCCGGCCGCTGGCGAGGAGCGCTTCGACGTGGTACATCACGTCCTTGCCGTGGTGTTCCCCCTCTCCGTCCCACACGAGCATCCGGTCGCGATCGGTCATGCAGAGCGCGTCCGTGCCGAGCAGTGAGCGCAGCCGTCGCGCGGATCGGCGCGCGCTCTCCTCCGTGAGTCCGGCGCGCAGCGGAGGCGCGGCGAGGGAGGCGGTGTGCAGCGTCTCGAAGGTGGCGTGCTCGACGGGCGTGCCCACGTCGCTGGTGCGCACGGGACGGGCGGTGCGGCCGAGCAGGAAACCGGTCCCGAACAGCAGCAGCGCCAGCACCGCGATGGCGGCGATACCCGCCCCGGTCACCGCCCGCGCCCCGAGGTCAGCGCTTCAGGCAGGTGGAACCGTGTCATGGCGGCGTTGGTGCCGGGCGGTATCCGTCCCGGGGTCGCGAGGGAGACCAGAACCATCGCGAGGAAGCCGACCGGTACGGACCAGACGGCGGGCCAGGCCAGCAGGGCGTGCGGCCAGCCCGGCGGGCGGACCGCGCCGCTGACGGTGATGGCCACGGAGAGCAGGGCGGAACCGCCCCCGAGCAAGAGTCCGGCGCTGGCGCCGGGCGGGGTGAGGCGCCGCCACCAGATGCCGAGGACGAGCAAGGGGCAGAAGGAGGACGCGGAGACCGCGAACGCCATGCCCACCGCGTCGGCCACAGGCACCCGGCTGACCAGCAGCGAGCCCGTCAGCGGCACCGCTATGGCAAGGACGGTCGCCAGCCTGAAGTGCCGTACGCCGCGCGAGGGCAGGACGTCCTGGGTGATCACTCCGGCGACGGCCATGGTGAGCCCGGAGGCCGTGGACAGGAACGCCGCGAACGCACCGCCTGCGAGGAGCGCGCCGAGCAGGTCGCCGCCGAGGCCGCCGATGACCCGGGCGGGCAGCAGGAGTACGGCGGCGTCGGCGTCACCGCCGTGTATGAGCTCGGGCGCGTACAGCCGTCCCAGGGCCCCGTAGACGGGGGGCAGCAGATAGAACAGGCCGACCAGCGCGAGGACGGCGACGGTGGTGCGGCGGGCGTCGCGGCCGTTGGGGCTCGTGTAGAAGCGGACGACGACGTGGGGCAGCCCCATCGTGCCGAGGAAGGTCGCCACGATCAGCCCGTACGTCGCGTAGAGCGGATGGTCGGCCCGGAAGACGGACATCTGCTCGTCGAAGGTGACACGGGGCCGGCCGTCGCCCTGCCAGGCGAGCACGAGGAAGATCGCGGGCACCAGGAGCGCGGTGAGCTTCAGCCAGTACTGGAAGACCTGTACGAAAGTGACCGACCGCATCCCCCCGGCCGCGACGGCGACCACGACGACGGACGCGACCAGCACGTCACCGAGCCAGCCGGGCGCACCCGTGAGGGTCTTCAGGGTGAGACCGGCCCCCTGGAGCTGCGGCACGAGGTAGACCCAGCCCGCGCCCACGACGAAGACGCTGACCAGTCGGCGCACCTGACGCGATTCGAGCCGCCCCTCCGCGAAGTCGGGCAGGGTGTACGCCCCCGAGCGGCGCAGCGGCGCCGCCACGAAGACCAGCAGCACCAGATATCCGGCGGTGTACCCGACCGGGTACCAGAGCATGTCGGGGCCGTGCACGAGAACCAGGCCCGCGATACCGAGGAAGGAGGCGGCCGAGAGGTACTCACCGCTGATCGCGGCGGCGTTGAGGCGCGGCCGCACGGTGCGCGAGGCGACGTAGAAGTCGGAGGTCGTCCGGGAGATCCGCAGCCCGAAACCGCCGACGAGGACGGTGGCCAGGACGACGAGGGCGACCGCGGCGACCGCGGCCGGGTGTCCGGGTGGGCTCACGGTGCGGGGCGGCCTTCCACGAGCCGGGCGAAGTCGCGCTCGTTGCGCTCCGCCCTGCGCACGTACCACCAGGCGGCCAGCGTGAGCGGTGGGTAGGTGGCGAATCCGAGCACCGCCCATACGACGGTGTTGCTGTGCAGCGCCTCGAAGACGAGCGGCAGGGTTCCCGCCACGAGGGCGAGCACGGCGAAGGCCGTGAGTCCGGCCCTGAGCTGGCTGCGCATCAGCGAACGTACGTAGGCGCCGCCGAGCGCCGTCTGCTCGTCGATCTCCGACTGTGCGCGGTATCGGGGCAGCGGACGCACGCGCCGGGGCTCGCCCGTGACCACCTCGCGCCGGGGCGTGCTCTCTGCGGACATGGGCCCGGAGTGTAGGCGGCGCGGGTGCGCGCTGGGAAGGGGCCCGGGCCGGGTAGGGCCAGGTCAGCGGCCGGTCTGCCGCATGAGGAGGTCACGAAGGGCGCGGGTGTGTCGACGGCTGACGGCGAGCTCGGCCGCCCCGATGCGGACGCTCATGCTGCCCGCGTCGAGCCGGAGTTCGTCGATCCGGTTCAGTGCCACGAGGTGGCGGCGGTGGATGCGCACGAAGCCCCGGGAGCGCCAGCGTTCCTCGAGCGTGGTGAGCGGTATGCGGACGAGATGGCTGCCGGTCGCGGTGTGCAGCCGGGCGTAGTCGCCCTGCGCCTCGGCGTACGCGATGTCGTCGACGGGCACGAAGCGGATCACTCCCCCGAGCTCCACGGCGACCTGGTCGGCCGCGGTGTCGTGGACGGGCGCGGAGCGTTCGCCGACCTGTTCGGCGACTCGGCGCACGGCCTCGGCCAGGCGCTCGCGGCGGACCGGCTTGAGGACGTAGTCGACCGCCTTGAGGTCGAAGGCGTGCACGGCGAAGCCCTCGTGCGCGGTGACGAAGACGATGAGCGGGGGCGCGGCGAAACCGGCCAGGAGCTGCGCCACGTCTAGTCCGGTCAGGCCCGCCATGTGGATGTCGAGGAACACGACGTCGATCGCCGAGGGGTCATCCGGTCCCGCGTCGACGGCACCGCCGATACGGCGCAGCGCCTCGGTCGCGCCGGTGGCGCCTTCCGCGCTGCGGATGCGGGGATCGGCGCGCAGAAGGTAGAGGAGCTCCTCCAGGGCGGGTTCTTCGTCGTCGACGGCGAGTACGCGCAGCATGAGGCCGGAGTTTAGGTCCTGTCCGGGTGTGACGGCTTGAGTGATTCCCGGGTCCGTCGCGTACCTGAGTGCATGCGCGCCATCGAACCTCACCGCGACGCCGGAGCCTATGCACTCGGGGTGCTCGGGACTGCCGACGCCTTCCGTTTCGAGGAGCACCTGACGCGGTGTTCCGTGTGCGTGATCCAGGTGCGCGAGTTCGACGAGGTCGTGGACCGGCTGGTCGCCTACTCGCACCGGATGCCGGCCGAAGTCCCGCCCGCGACGGCCGGGCCGCTCGGGGCCTGGTGGCAGGGGCGCGTCCGCCGGTGGCACTGACCGCCCGGCCTACTTGAGCAGGCGGGACAGCCGCCGGTCGGCGAGGGGCTTGCCTCCGGTCTGGCAGGTGGGGCAGTACTGGAGCGATGAGTCGCTGAACGACACCTCCAGCACGGTGTCACCGCAGACGGGGCAGGGCAGGCCCGTGCGGCCGTGGACGCGCATGCTGCTCTTCTTCTCGGCCTTGAGCCGGCCCGCCGCGACTCCCCGGGATCGTTCGACGGCCTCCTGGAGGGTGGTGCGCATCGCGTGGTAGAGGTGGGTGATCTCGTTGTCACCGAGGGACGTGGTGAGTTTGAAGGGCGACATCTTCGCGACGTGCAGGATCTCGTCGCTGTAGGCGTTGCCGATACCCGCGATCAGGGACTGGTCGCGCAGGGCTCCCTTGATCTGCCGGCGTTCCCCACCGAGCAGCGTCGCGAACGCGTCCCGGTCGAAGGAGTCGGCGAGCGGGTCGGGGCCGAGTCGCGCGACCCCGGGGACGTCGGCGGGGTCGCGCACCAGATGGACCGCGAGGCGCTTGGTGGTTCCCATCTCCGTCAGATCGAATCCGTCGCCCCCGGCGAGCACCACCCGCAGCGCGAGCGGCCCCTTGCCGGGACGTGGCGGGGTGGCGGGGAAGCTGTCCTTCCACCGCAGCCAGCCCGCGCGCGCGAGGTGAATGAGCAGATGGAGGGAGCCGGCCGTGATGTCGAGGAACTTGCCGTGCCTGGCCACGGAGGTGACGGTGGAGCCCTGGAGGTCGGTCGGCGGCGGATCGTACGTCTTCAGGACGCTGATCGCGAGCGGGAGTACGCGGACGATCTCCTTGCCGACCAGATGGTCGTCGAGGAAGTCCCGCAGGGCTTCGACTTCCGGCAGTTCGGGCATGCCCCCAGCCTGCCGCACAGGACGCGCGGACGCATCGGATCACTCGGGCGCGTCAACAGGGGTGCGGCGACAGGCCGTCACGCGGGAGCGGGCACCGTGGGCAGGAGAGCGTGCAGCTCGCGGAGCTCGTCGTGCACCGCGGCCGCCAGCCGGTCGAGGTCCGGCAGCGCCTTGCCGTCGGCGACAAGTCCGACCTGAACCCTGCCGCCGTACGTGGACAGTGCGACGGCGAGCGACTGACCGCAGGCAAGCGGAGCCATCGGGTAGACGGCTCGCAGGGGGCAGCCGCCGAGCGAGAGAGCCGACCGCGGCAGGGGCACGCTTGTGACGAGCACGTCGAAGAGCATCCGGGCCGCGTTCCCGGCCAGCGGCGCCCCGAACCGGTGTGCCAGCGCCGGCAGCTGATCGGCCAGCACGGCGACCGCTCCGGCGCCGCGCAGGGGCCCGGCCGCCTTGTTTCGGTTCATCCCCGTGCGCACGAGGCGCAGGCGTTCCCGCGCGTCGGGTTCGCCGACGGGGAGCCCCAGGAGGTAGGCGGAGAGTCTGTTGCCGGTCGCAGCGCCGCCCGGCCGGCGGCGCGACACGGGCACTAGGGCGCGTGGGTCGGCGCCCGGCAGAGCCTCGCCCCGTTCGAGCATCCAGCGGCGTAGCGCGCCGGCGACCAGTGCGAGCAGGACGTCGTTGGCCGTGCCTCCCTCGATGCGACGGATGCGCTGCACGGTGTCGGCGTCGAGCTCAGCGGTGGCCAGGCGGCGTGTTCCGCTGGAGCGCGCGGTCAGCGCCGTCGATCCGCGGAGATCGAGGCGGCTGGCGCGCACGACGGACGCCCCTACGCCCAGTGCCCGGCGTACGTCGCCGAGCCGGTCAAGCGCCATACCCGCCGCCTCGTACGGGCCGGGCAGCCACGGACGGGGCGGAACCGGGTTCAGGCGGCGTACCGCGCCGCGGCCGGGGGCGGCGGACGCGATCTGGTCGAAGATCCCCGCGCCGATGGCGACGGCGCGCATCCCGTCGGCGAGGGCGTGGTGCAGCTTGACCAGCACGGCGAACGGGCCGTCGCCCGCGCTGTCCAGCACGTACATCTGCCAGGGCGGCAGGCCCCGTTCCAGTGGCTGCTCCATGAGCTCACCGGCGAGCCGCGTCGCCTGCGGCATGAAGTCGTCCCCGCTGAGCACGATCCGCCTGACGTGCCGGTGCACGTCGAAGTCCTTGTCGGTGAACCAGGCCGCGCCCCCTACGGGCAGCAGGACGTCGCGTACCCGCCTGCGCAGCCGGGGGATGGCGGCGGCGCGGGCCCCGAGCAGTTCGAGCAGCTCCCGCGGTTGCGCACCGGAGGCCGGCTCGAAGACGGCCAGCGCGCCGAGGTGCATCGGATGGGCATCGGTTTCGAGGTGCCAGAAAGCCAGATCAAGAGGTGCCAGGAGCTCGGTACTCAACGGGGCCTCGCGTCGTCGACAGCGGAACGGCGGGATCGAAGTCAATCCCTACAGGTCGGTTACGGTCAAGCATGGGCATATTACGTACTGTTACAGTCTGTCGGCGCCCTGACGACGGCGCTACCGGTGGCCCCGGATGAGGAATTCGCACCACACGCACTTGCCGTTGCCTCGGGACTCCACTCCCCACACATCGGTCAGCCGGTCGACGAGCATGAGGCCACGGCCCGACACCCCGGACTCCCCCGCCTCCCTGCGGCGCGGCAACGCGCTGGAGCGGTCCTCGACGTCGACCCTGAGGCGCCGCTCGGGTCCGGTGAGCACCCGGATGGTGACGATGGCGCCGCCGTCGGTGTGCATCAGCGCGTTGGTGATCAGCTCGTCGGCGGCGAGTTCGACCTCGTCCGCTCGCTCCTTGGCACCCCAGGCGCGCACCGCCGCCCGAATCATGTGACGGCACGAACTGAGCGCCTCGGGGTCGTTCTGTGCGACGTGCTGCTGGAGCCGGCCGCCCGGATGCGGGGCGTGGGCGGCGTTGCGGCGCAGGAGCAGCACCGCCATGTCGTCCTCGCCGCCGCGCTCGTCGATGACTTCGCAGAGCCGGTCGGCCAGTTTCTGCAGGTCCTCCGGCCCGTCGGCCACGGTCGAGGCGAGCAGCCGCATGCCTTCGTCGAGGTCGGTTCCGGGGAGTTCCACCATGCCGTCGGTGTAGAGGATCATCGTCTGGCCCGGATCGAGGTCTACGGTGCTGACGGGGTATTCGAGCCGCCCGAACTCGGCGGAGAGCCCCAGCGGCAGCCCGCCGTCCACGGGCAGCTTGCGGCAGCTGCCGTCAACGTCCCGGAGGGCGGGATCGACGTGACCGGCCCGGACCAGCTGCACCACTCCGGTGGTCAGGTCGGCCTCGGCATAGGTGCAGGTGGCGAAGCGGTCCGTGTCGAGCTCGTGTAGGAAGACGGAGGCCCGTGCCATCACCGTGGCCGGGCTGTGGCCCTCGGCGGCGTAGGCGCGCAGCACGATCCGGAGCTGGCCCATGACGGCCGCCGCGTGCGTGTCGTGCCCCTGCACGTCGCCGATGACGGCGCCGACCCGGCCTCCGGGGAGCGCGATGATGTCGTACCAGTCGCCGCCGATGTCGCGTCCCAGCCGGGCGGAGCGGTAGCGGACGGCGACCTGCGCCCCCGGCACCTCCGGGATCCGGCGCGGGAGCATCGCCTGCTGGAGGCCCTCGGCGAGGTCGTGCTCCTGCTCGTAGAGCATGGCCCGCTGGAGGCTCTGGGCGATCGAGCTGCCGAGCGCGACGAGCAGATTGCGCTCGTCGGCGGTGAATCCGGCCTTGTCGCCGTAGAGGAGTCCGAGCGCCCCGATGGGGCGGGCCTGGGCGATCAGGGGCATGTAGGCGGCGGCGGTGATGCCGAGGTGACTGATGTGCGGCCAGAGGATGGGATACGAGGCGGCGAAGTCCTCGGCGCTCTCGATGAAGCGTGGGGTGAGCGTGCGGATCACCTCACTCATCGGGTAGGGCTCGTCCACCCGGGTGTAGCGGGTGCCCTGCACGAACGCCCCCACGGGTCCGTCGGCCACGAGGTGGATGCGACCGGACTCCAGCAGGCCCATGACGAGGCTGGTGGCCCCCAGGTTGGCGAGACCCTGGGAGCTCTTGAGCACCTCGGTGACGTCCTTGACCGTCCGCGCGTGGGCCAGGGCGGCCGTGGTCCCCTCGACGAGGCTGGTGCGCCGGCGCCGTCCCTCGTCGACGGTCCGGCGGGCCGTGGACTCGGCCAGCTCCTGGGTGGCGTCGCGGACGATGCCGATGATCCGGCGGGGCCGGCCGGTGCCGTCCCGGCGGATGAACCCCTGGGTGTGGGTCCAGCATGGGGTGCCGTCGCGCCTCGTCCGGCGGAAGTACGCGCCGTAGTTGCTCCGGCCGCTCTTCAGCGCCTGGGAAACCAGCCCGTCGAGCCGCACCGCCTCGTCCGCGGGCACACGTTGCCCGAGCGTCGACGGATCGCCGTCGTACTCGTCGGCTCGCAGGTCGAACACGTCGAGGGCGGGCTCGTCCATGTGCATGAGGCCGCTGTCCAGATCCCAGTCGAAGCTGCCCATTCGGTTCAGGGCGAGGCTGAGATCCGGGTGGGCGGGCCAGTCGTCCGGGAGTGACAGGGCACCCGCCCGATCATCCATATGCGCCACTCTGCCATTATTTGCCCGATTCCTCGACCGAAACGACGCTTGAACGCGTTCAGAAGAGACCCTATGCTCGGCACCGCAAGAACTGAACGCGTTCAATTCAGTTCGCCGACGTGAGACGAGGTGGGCGCTGTGTCCCTGGTCGACCGCGCCGCACGTGTCATGCTCGCCGTCTCGGCCACGGTACTCGTGGCGACGATGGCGCTCGCGCTGAGCTGGGCGCTCGGCGAGGCCACCGGACTGCCCCACCCCACACTGACCTGGATGGCCGCCACGCACGGACTCGGCAACGCACTGGGCTTCGCGCTCTGTGCTCTGCTGGCCCGGCGCCAGCTCCAGGACCTCAACCGGCCGGAAGGCGGAACCGTTTGACTCGCAGCCCTGCTCCGCAGGTGCTTCGTCTCCTCCCCCACCTCAAGGTGGGGGTATCCACGAAGGAGTACCGATGAACACCCTCACATACCCCGAGGTCGGAGCCACCCGGCTCGGGCCCCTCCCCGACGGCTACGACCACCTGCACCACAGGGCCCGCATCGGCACCGGCCAGGCGGGGTTCGAGGCCGCGGGAGCCGCTGTCACCGAGTGGCGCATGCACCGGGCGGCCGGGGCACGTGTGAACGCCTCGGCCGCCCGGGCGGCGGCCGGGGTCCTGGTCGAGGTGTCGGCGGGAATCGGACGGTTCCGCGTCGTCGCTCCCTGCGAAGTCGTCTGGGCGGTGTACGAGGACAACCGCACCGGCTTCGCCTACGGCACCCGCGCGCGGCACCCCGAACGTGGCGAGGAGAGCTTCGTCGTGGAACTGGCGGAGGACGGGACCTCTGGTTCAGCGTGACGGCCTTCTCGCGGCCCGCCCGCTGGTACGCGCGGCTCGCCGGCCCTCTCGTACCGCTCGTCCAGCGGTGGTACGCGCGGCGGCTCGGAAACATGCTGCGCCGGACCGTGTCGGCCGCCTGACGGGCGGGAGCACGCCGGATACTGGGGGCGATGGAGTGGTTCACCGCCGACGGCTACTGGCTGAGCAGGCTGGTCTTCCAGCGCTCACTGGCCGCCGTGTACCTGGTCGCGTTCGTCGCCGCAGCACTCCAGTTCCGGGCGCTGATCGGCTCCCGAGGCATGCTGCCCGTGCCCGACCTGCTGCGCAGGACCCCGTGGCGCGCGGCCCCGGGGCTGTTCCGGCTGCACTACTCCGACCGCTTCTTCGCCGTGGTCGCGTGGACGGGCGCCGCGGTCTCGCTCGCCCTCCTGGCCGGGGCCGACGGACATCTCCCCCTGGGTGGTGCGATGGCCCTGTGGGCCGTGCCCTGGGTGCTGTACCTGTCGATCGTCCAGGTCGGCCAGGTCTGGTACGGCTTCGGGTGGGAGTCACTCCTGCTGGAGACGGGGTTCCTGGCCGTGTTCCTCGGCAACGCGGACACGGCCGCCCCGGTGCTGGTCCTGTGGCTCCTACGCTGGCTGCTTTTCCGGGTGGAGTTCGGTGCGGGACTCATCAAGATCCGCGGGGACGAGTGCTGGCGACGGCTGACCTGTCTGGATTTCCACCACGAGACCCAGCCCATGCCGGGGCCGCTGAGCTGGTTCTTCCACCGTCTGCCGAGACCGGTCCACCGGGTGGAGGCCGCGGCCAACCATGCCACCCAACTCGTGGTGCCCTTCCTCCTGTTCACCCCCCAGCCCGTGGCGAGCGGCGCGGCGGGGCTGATGGTGGTCACCCAGCTCTGGCTGGTCCTGTCGGGCAACTTCGCGTGGCTGAACTGGCTGACGATCGTGCTCGCCCTCGCCGCGGTCGACTGGTCGCCGATCGCCGGCCCCCCGCCCGCGCAGGCCGCGCCACCGCTCTGGTACGAGGTCGTGGTCCTCGCGGTCGCCGTCCTCGTCCTGCTGCTCAGCTACCGTCCGGCCCGCAACCTCGCCTCCCGCCGTCAGGCGATGAACCGGTCCTTCGACCCGCTGCACCTGGTCAACACCTACGGGGCCTTCGGGAGCATCAGCAGGATGCGACTGGAGGTGGTGGTCGAGGGGACCCGCGAGCCGGTGATCCACGAGGGGACGCGCTGGCTCGAATACGGCTTCCGCGGAAAACCCGGCGACCCGCGCAGGCTTCCGCGCCAGTTCGCCCCGTACCACCTGCGGCTCGACTGGATGATGTGGTTCGCGGCGCTCTCCCCCGCGTACGCGCGCCCATGGTTCGGACCGTTCGTCGAACGCCTGCTGCGGGGTGACCGCGACACGCTGCGCCTCCTGGGCCACAACCCGTTCCCCGAGGGGCCGCCCGCCCACGTCCGGGCCAGGGTCTTCCACTACCGCTTCACGGACCTGCGGGAACTGCGTGCCACCGGCTGCTGGTGGGAACGGACCTACGTGCGCGACTTCATGCGGCCGATGGCCCGGCCGGTCCCGCTCCGGCCGGACGACGGGCCGGCCTGACAGGGCTCACAGGACTCCGGCCCCCGTCACGGAGACGGAGGCCGGAGCCGAGCGCTGTGGGGGGCGACCGCGAGGGTCAGTCGATGCCGGGCAGGATATGGGGCTCGGCGAGGTCGTCCTCGTATCCAGCCAGCCTGATCGGGGCCGACCGGGCCCAGACCTCGATGTTCCGGAGCTTCTCGGGTCGGCCGGTCCGCTCCCGGGCCGAGTCGGCCGGGCGCGTCTCGCTCTTGGTCATCTCAGGTGTCACCGCGGACTCCTTCATGTCGCGTATCCCCGGGGCGGTGGCGACGCTGCGGCTGTGAGAACCGTGTCGACCGCCCTCTGAGGCAGGGGCAGAAACAGTTCGGTCGCGGTGGCGCCGTTACGGGGCGGGACGTCGGGCTTCATAAAGACCTGTCCCGGGACGGCCGAGGAAGGTTTGTGGGTTCCTTGGTGGCGTCCGTTCACCCCAGACTAACCAAATGAGCGGGATCCCGCTCGACAGAACGTGTGGCCCGGGTCACTTTCAGCCAACAAGAGCGGCGGCGGCCCCGCAATTTCGGGGCCGCCTCCGATCGCCTGTACACCCGCGTGACCTGCGGCGCTGATGATGCCGAGGGTGCGGGAGGGACAAGAAACGCGGGAGGAATCAGAGCTGCCGGAGGGGCCGGGGAGGCCCGGCGGTCACCAGCCGGCGGGCGCGTAGTCCTTGAGGAAGCAGCCGTACAGCTCCTCGCCCTCCTCGCCGCGGACGATCGGGTCGTAGACCCGCGCCGCGCCGTCGACGAGGTCGAGGGGGGCGTGGAAGCCCTCCTCCGCGAGGCGCATCTTGTCGGGGTGCGGACGCTCGTCCGTGATCCAGCCGGTGTCCACGGCCGTCATCAGGATGCGGTCCTTCTCGAACATCTCCTGCGCGCTTGTCCGGGTCAGCATGTTCAGTGCCGCCTTGGCCATGTTCGTGTGCGGGTGGCCCGCGCCCTTGTAGCCGCGGCCGAACACGCCCTCCATCGCGGAGACGTTGACCACGTAGGCACGCTTCGACGCCGTCCTGGCCATCGCCGGGCGCAGCCGGCTGATCAGGATGAAGGGTGCCGTGGAGTTGCAGAGCTGGACCTCGAGGAGCTCGATCGGCTCGACCTCCTCGACGGTCTGGATCCAGCTGTTGGTGTCGTGCAGGTCCGGGACCAGACCACCCGCGTCGATCGCGGTGCCGGCGGCGATGCGCGCCGGTGAGGCGGACCCGGTGACCAGAGCGAGATCGGTGACGTCCTGCGCACTCAGCCCTTGGCCCTCCCGCCGCGCCGCGGGCAGGGCCGCCACACGGTCGACCGTGCCGCTGCCAAACGTCCCGATGACCTCGGCGGCGGGGAGTTCCCCCGGGGGCAGCGGCGCCGACTCGGCACCGAGCAGCTCGCTGTAGGCCTGGGGGGAGCGGCGTACGGTCTGCGCGGCGTTGTTGATCAGGATGTCCAGCGGACCCTCCGCGGCGACCGAGTCGGCGAGGGCTACGACCTGGGCCGGGTCGCGCAGGTCAATGCCGACGATCTTCAGGCGGTGGATCCAGTCGTCGCTGTCGGGCATCGCCTTGAATCGTCGGATCGCGTCGTTGGGGAAGCGTGTGGTGATGGTGGTGTGCGCGCCGTCGCGCAGCAGCCGCAGCGCGATGTACATCCCGATCTTCGCCCGGCCGCCGGTGAGCAGGGCACGGCGTCCCGTGAGGTCCGTGCGCGCATCGCGCCGGTCCCGGTTCTCCTTGGCGCACGACTGGCAGAGCTGGTGGTAGAAGGCGTCCACCTCGACGTACCGGGTCTTGCAGATGTAGCAGGAGCGCGGGCGCTGGAGGATGCCGGCGATCTCGGCGGTGGCCGAGGAGGACGGGAGGACGCCCTGCGTCTCGTCGTCGATGCGTTCGGCGGAGCCGGTCGCCGTGGCCTCGGTGACGGCCTTGTCGTGCGCCGTCTTCGCGGCACGCCGCTCCTGGCGCCGGCGCTGCTTCACCGTGCGGTAGATGCCCGCGGTGGCCCGGCGTACGGCGACGGCGTCGGGGTGGTCCACCTCGATGGTGTTCAGCTCGTCGAGCACACTCAGGCAGACGGCCAGCCTGTCCGGGTCGACACCGGGACCGAACTCGTCGATACCGGGAGCGAACTCCGGGCTGTCCTCTGTCACCGTCATTGCCGTTCCTCTGTCACTCGTCACTCGCGCCGGCGCCGGGCTTCGGCGGGGCTTCGGTGGGGAGGGGGTCCGGCGGGGAGCCGGTGGGGCCCGGCACGCCACGGGCCGAATGCCCCGGTCAAGTCTGCCATGAGTCTGACCTTGTTCCGTTCGGCCGTCATCCCTTGCCCTCACTGACCGACAGCGGGGTCGCGATGTCCTCCAGGGACTTCTGCTCGGCCGCGACCGCGAAGAAGGAGGCGACCAGTCCGGCGGCGACCATGAGGGCGGCCCCGATGCAGAACGCCAGGACCGTGTCGCCCACGACACCGCTCCCGGTCAGGTCCGCGAAGACGAGCGGGCCCGTGATGCCTCCGGCGGCTGTGCCCACGGCGTAGAAGAAGGCGATGGCCATCGCCCGGGTCTCCATGGGGAAGATCTCGCTGACCGTCAGATAGGCGGAACTGGCCCCGGCGGAGGCCACGAAGAGGACGAGGCACCAGCAGCCGGTCATGGTGACGGCGGTGAGCCACCCGGCCCCGAACAGCCCCGCGGTCCCGAAGAGCAGCAGACCGGACAGGATGTACGTCCCCGCGATCATGAGCTTGCGCCCGACGGTGTCGAAGAGGCGGCCGAGGAGGAGCGGCCCGAGGAAGTTGCAGAACGCGATGACAGCGAAGTAGTAGCCGGTGGCACCGCTGGACACGTCGAAGAACGTCACCAGGATCGAGCCGAACCCGAACGTGATGGCGTTGTAGAGGAAGGCCTGACCGACGAAGAGGGAGAGTCCGAGGACCGCTCGCTTCGGGTACGAGCGGAAGACCGTCCGGGCGATGAGCCCGAAGCCGACGCTCTCGCGCTGCCGGACGGTGATGGCGGGTTCCGCCCTGGGCAGGTCCCTCCCGGTCTCCTCCTCGACCTCGTGCTCCACCGAGTCGACGAGCTTCTCCGCCTCCTCGTCGCGCCCGTGGATGAACATCCAGCGCGGGCTCTCCGGCACGTGGCGGCGCACCAGCAGGATGACGAGGCCGAGGACGACGCCCAGTGCGAAGGTGAGCCGCCAGCCGATGTCCTTCGGGAAGATGTCGGTGTTCAGCGCCACCACGGAGAGCAGGGAGCCGGCCACCGCCCCGAGCCAGAAACTGCCGTTGATGATGAGGTCGACCCGCCCGCGGTACTTGCTGGGGATCAGTTCGTCGATGGCCGAGTTGATGGCCGCGTACTCCCCGCCGATCCCGAAGCCGGTGAGGAAGCGGAAGAGGAAGAACCACCAGGCTGAGAAGGAGACCGCGGTGAGCGCGGTGGCCGCCAGGTAGACGGCGAGGGTGATGAGGAACAGCTTCTTGCGCCCGAAGCGGTCGGTGAGCCAGCCGAAGACCAGCGCTCCGCTACAGGCTCCCGCCACATAGAGCGCGGCGGCGATGCCGGTGACCTGGGCACCGCTGATGGCCAGTCCGCTCCCCTCCTCCGAGAGCCTGCTGGCGATGTTCCCGACGACCGTGACCTCCAGTCCGTCGAGGATCCAGACGGTGCCTAGCCCGATGACGATCATCCAGTGCCATCGGGACCAGGGCAGCCTGTCCAGTCGGGCGGGAATCCTGGTCGTGACCGTCCTCTGCCCTGCCGCGCCGATATCGCTCACGGCCCCTCCTTCTGCTCTCCGGGAACACCACTCGTGCCCGGAATGAGGCAGTCCTCACACGCCACCAGGAAAGAGGAGGAGCAAATCAGCTCGAAATGTGTCAAATCGCTGGGATCGATGGCGGCACGGGCATCCGACGGCCCGAGGATGTGAGGACGCGTGGAAAGACCTCGGGATTCGCAGGCATGAGATCCGCGAAGCCGGGCACGCGCGGATCACCACATCGGGTTCCAGGGAGGGCGACACCATGACGGCAGTGCGAACCACCGAAGCGATCGGCATGGCGGCGACGCAGTGCGACGAGGCGGACAAGGGTTCCGGCGCGGCCGCTCTCCCGTGGATCGAGGACGCCGGCAAGGTAGCCCCGCAGGACGCGCGCGCGATGTCGAAGCTGTTCTTCGACCGGCTCCAGTCCCTGGAGGAGGGGACCCACGAGTACCAGTACGCGCGCAACACCCTGATCGAGATGAATCTCTCGTTGGTGCGCTTCGCGGCCTCGCGGTTCCGCAACCGGGGCGGGGACGACACCGAGGACATCATCCAGGTCGGCACCATCGGCCTCATCAAGGCGATCGACCGGTTCGACCTGTCGCGCGAAGTGGAGTTCGCCACGTTCGCGGTGCCGTACATCGTGGGTGAGATCAAGCGCTTCTTCCGGGACACCACCTGGTCCGTGCACGTGCCGCGCCGGCTGCAGGAGCTGCGTGTCGAACTGGCCAAGGCCAAGGAGCAGCTGTCGGGCAAGCTGGACCGCGACCCGACGGTCGCCGAGCTCGCCGCACACCTGGACCTCTCCGAGGAAGAGATCATCGAGGGTCTGGTCGCGGCCAACGGCTACTCGGCCGGCTCGCTGGACACTCCGAGCGCCGAGAGTGAATCGGGCAGCGACCAGCGGGCCTACGCCGACGTCCTCGGCGAGGACGACCCGGCCATGGAGAGCGTCGAGAACCTGCACACGCTGGCCCCCCTGCTGCAGCAGCTGGACGACCGTGAGCGCAAGATCGTCCAGATGCGCTTCGGCATGGAGATGACCCAGGCCCAGATCGGTGCTGAGCTGGGCGTCTCCCAGATGCACGTGTCCCGGCTCCTCAGCCGGATCGTGACGCGGCTGCGCGCCGGTATGAGCGTCGAAGCCTGACCCCAGAGAGTACGTATCCGAATGACCGGGGCCCGGCCTGATGCCGGTCCCGGTCACATATGCTTCCTGCCGAAACGGCCGTGGGTGTCCCGAGCCGTCCGTCGGAGGGAGTGGAGTGTGACCGAGCCGTTGGACACCTCTGCGCGCGTGGCAGATCTCAGCCGGATCCCGGAGCAGCACAGGGCGCTCACCCCTTCCGAGGTGTCCCTCTGGGACATCGACGCGACTCTCCTCCTGGTCGAGGACGACGCGGGCGACGCGCTCCTCGTCGAGGAGATGCTCACGGACAGTGAGCTGGACGCCCCTCTCACCTGGTGCAAGACGCTCGCCGAGGCCCGGCGGTTCCTGCTCGCCTGCCGCACGCCGGTCTGCGTACTGCTGGACCTCCACCTGCCGGACGTGAACGGCCCCGACGCCGTCCGCCAGCTCGTCGGATCGGCGCCGGACGCCGCGATCGTCGTGCTGACGGGGATGGCCGAGTCCGAGACCGGGCTCTCCGCGGTGGCGCACGGCGCCCAGGACTACCTCGTGAAGGGCCGGATCGATCCCGAGGCCCTGAGCCGTGCCGTCCGCTACGCC
This sequence comes from Streptomyces sp. NPDC057428, assembly GCF_042803195.1. Classification (NCBI taxonomy): domain Bacteria; kingdom Bacillati; phylum Actinomycetota; class Actinomycetes; order Kitasatosporales; family Streptomycetaceae; genus Streptomyces; species Streptomyces sp. NPDC057428. The sequence continues at coordinate 23,143 of NZ_JBHVCT010000029.1, read as the reverse complement.
CTCCAGCGCAAGAGCGCCGAGCGATCGGCCGCCGCCATGCGGACCAGCAGACTGATCGAGCAGGAGAACGCCCGGCTCGAACGCGCGCTGCTGCCCATTCCGCTGCTGCTGGACGACAGCTTCCGAGTCGCCGCCCGCTACGAGGCCGGACGCGCCCACGGACTGCTCAGCGGTGACTTCTACGACGTGGTGCAGACCGCCGACGGCGCGGTGCACGCGGTGATCGGCGACGTGTCGGGCCATGGTGCCGCGGAGGCCGCCCTCGGGGTCTGTCTCCGGGTGGCGTGGCGCACCGCGGTGCTGACCGGCGTGAACCAGCTCCAGAAGATCGGTCTCCTGGAGGAGATACTCGTCGCCGAGCGGTCGGACCCCCATGTCTTCGCCACGGTGACCACGCTGGTGTTCCCGCCGAGCAGGGACCGTGTGTACGTCGCGCGCGCCGGACACCCCGGACTGCTCCTGCGGCGGGGCGCGGATGTCGGCTGGGTGGAGCCCGACATGGGCATGGCTCTCGGACTGCTGCCCGGTGCGGGCCGCTGGGCGATCACGGAGCTGGAGCTGTCACCCGACAGCGAACTGGTCCTGTTCACCGACGGCCTCTTCGAGGGGCGTACGGGGCCCAAGTCACGACTGGGCGAGGAAGGACTTCTGGCGATGGCTGCGAAGAACGGAGCGCTGGAACCACGCGCGTTCGTGGACTCACTGGTCGCGGGGGCCACCGCGAGCGCGGCGCCGTACGGCGGGCTGGCGGACGACGTCGCAGTCCTCCACCTGGGCTGGAGGGCCACGTCATGACCACCGGAGAGACATCGGCCGTACGGCCCGGTCCGATAGCGCGGCTGTCGGTGCAGAACTGGGTCCATCTGATCCTCGCGGGTTTCGTGGTGGTGGTCTGCGGGTGCCTCGTCATCGGCGGGCTCGTACTCTCCCGCATCTCGGACCGGACCACCGACCTGGTGGACCGCATCCAGCCCGCCCGGTCCTCCTCGTTCCAGCTGCAGAACTCGCTGCTCGACCAGGAGACCGGAGTGCGCGGTTACGCGCTCACCGGCGACCAGTCGTTCCTGCAGCCCTACAGAGCGGGCAGGCAGGCGGAACAGGAGCGGCTGGACAGGGTCCGCACGCTGATCGGCCACCAGCAGCCCTACACCGAGGACCTGGACCGGATCGCCGAGGCAGCGCAGGAGTGGCGTACCCAGCACGCTGAGCCGCTCATCGCCGCCGTGCGCGCGAGCGGGCCCACCGGTGCGTCGTCCGGCCCGATCCTGCGCAGCAAGGCGGAGTTCGACGCCCTGCGCGTCCTGTACACGGCCCAGCAAAGCCATCTGGACGAAGCACGGGACCACGCCCGTGCCGATCTCGATGACGCGCGTACGACGCGCGACCGGGTCCTCGTCGCTCTCGTCATCGGCTTCGTGCTGACCGTCGTGTCGCTGAGCCTGCTGCTGCACCGCGTGGTGGGCCGGCCGCTGCACGCGCTGACCGCCGCGTCCAACCGCGTGCGCTCGGGTGCCTTCTCCAGCAGGATCGAGGTGAGCGGTCCGTCGGACGTGAGGGCGGTGGCGGCCGCGGCCGAGGACATGCGCCTGCGCCTGGTGGCCGAGCTGGCCGAGTCCCAGGAACGGGAGACGCTGCTCGCCGAGCAGACCGCGGAGCTGCGCCGGTCCAATTCAGAACTGGAGCAGTTCGCCTACGTCGCCTCCCACGACCTGCAGGAACCGCTGCGGAAGGTTGCGTCCTTCTGCCAGTTGCTGGAGAAGCGCTACAGCGCCGAGCTGGACGACCGCGCCAGGCAGTACATCGACTTCGCGGTCGACGGCGCCAAGCGCATGCAGGTGCTCATCAACGACCTGCTGACGTTCTCCCGGGTGGGCAGGGTGCAGCAGACCTGGAAGCCCGTGGACCTCGGGAACTGCCTGGACCGGGCGATGTCCAACCTGACCCTGGCCGTCGAGGAGTCCGGGGCCACCGTGGTCCGCGAGGATCCTCTGCCGGAACTGCTCGGCGACTCCACTTCCCTCACCATGGTCTGGCAGAACCTCATCGGCAACGCGGTCAAGTTCCGCAGGCCCGACGTACCGTGCCGGATCACCGTCGGGTGTGTGCGCGAGGACGAGAACTGGCACCTGACGGTGGCCGACAACGGCATCGGGATCGCGCCGGAGTTCGCCGACAAGGTGTTCATCATCTTCCAGCGGCTGCACGGCAGGGACGAGTACGAGGGAACCGGGATCGGGCTGTCCCTCTGCCGTAAGATCGTGGAATTCCACGGTGGCCGGATCTGGCTGGACCCCGCGCCCGCCGAGGGCACACTGATCCACTTCACCCTGCCTGTCCTTCCAGAGGCACCCACCCACACCACGGCGGAGCTGCTGGCCCCCGCCGCACTGCCCCCCCGGTCCGGAGACGCTTCGTGAACGACGCCGTAAAGCCCATCGAGGTCCTGCTCGTCGAGGACGATCCCGGCGACGAACTGATGACCCGCGAGGCGTTCGAGGACAACAAGATCCGCAACACCCTCCATGTGGTGCGCGACGGTCAGGAGGCACTGGACTTCCTCTACCGCCAGGGTGAGTACGCGGACGCCCCGCGTCCGGATCTGGTGCTCCTCGACCTCAACCTGCCGAGGTACGACGGCAGGCAGGTGCTCGAGCGGATCAAGACGGACCCCGAACTCGCACTGATCCCGGTTGTGGTCCTCACCACGTCCTCGGCCGAGGAGGACATCCTGCGCAGCTACAAACTGCACGCCAACGCCTACGTCACCAAGCCGGTCGATCTGGAGCAGTTCATCGGCGCGGTTCGCCAGATCGACGACTTCTTCGTGAGCGTGGTACGGCTTCCGCCGCGTGCGTAAGATCTGGAGAGATCCTCCGGAGTGGGATCTCTCGACGCGGGTACACGAACGGCGAGAAGAGGTCCCTGACCTCCCCTGCGGCGCCTTGGCTGGAGCACATGAACGAACAGGCCACTTCACGGCCGGACGAGACCTGTCAGGGGTCATCGTCCTCCGATGTTCTACTCACTGCCGAGGTGTTCGACGGCGAGCCGGGGTGCATCGCACAGGCCCGCGCCCTCGCCGACCGCTTCCTGGTGCGGCTGGTCTCGGAGTGGTTCGCCGTCCTCGGTGAGCACACGCGCAGCGACCTGATGCTGGCGGTCAGCGAGCTCATCACCAACGCGGACCGCTACAGTCACGGCCCCTACCTGCTGGAACTCGAAGGCAACGCCCGGCGCATCAGCGTCACGGTGTACGACACCAGCACGTCACTCCCGGTCCTCCACTCCCCCGACCCCGGACGTCTCGGCGGTCACGGCATGGAGATCGTGGTCGCGCTCTGCGACCGCCTCACCGCCGAGCGGGTGCCCGTGGGCAAGCGCATCCGGGCCGATTTCCAGCTCAGTACCTGAGCGCACGCCCCGCCCCTCCGCACCACGTGTCCGCAGATCTGGGTGATCTGCGGACGTTTCGACCACTTCGCGCTATGGCGTAGCAGCACAGCGTCACCTCTTGCGTCAACTTCTGAGCCCTCGGGCCAGGAGGACTACCGTCGAGAGGAGGACCCAGGAGTGATGTACGTACTACTGGAGCAGTACGCCGAATCGCCGCCTCAGGGACGACGACGCGGCGGCTCCGACGGGACATCGTGGTGTACATGAGTTCCCTCGTGCTTTCCGTGCTGTTGTCACTGGTCTCCGCGGTCGCCTACGCGGCGGGCGCGATCGTCCAGGAGCGCGTGGCCGCCGCCGACGGCAGCCGCCCGTACGCACCGCTGCGCAACGGCACCTGGTGGGTGGCTGTGGGGCTCAACGGCGTCGGGGCGCTGCTGCACGTGGTGGCACTGGCGTACGGGCCGCTCAGCCTCGTACAGCCCCTCGGTGCGCTGACGATCGTGTTCGCGCTGCCCATGGCGGCGGTGTTCGTGCACCGCCGGGCCGGCCGAACGGCATGGCGTGGCGCGGTGATGGCCACGGTGGGCCTGGCCGGACTGCTGGCCCTGACGGGGAGCGCCAGGTCGCACTCGCTGGCGGGGCCGGAGCAGTTCATGCTGGCGACGGCGACCGTGGGAGCCGTGGTGGTCGTGCTCGTCTTCGCCAAGGGGCTGCACCGGCCGATGCCGCGCAGTGTGGTGCTGGCGACCGGCGCGGGGATCGCCTTCGGTATGGCATCGGTGTTCACGAAGACCGTGGCGGTGGAGTGGACCTCGGGCTCGGTGCGTTCCGGACTGCCGACCCTTCTGGTGATCGCGGCACTCGCGGCCGCGGGACTGCTGCTCTCCCAGGCCGCCTACCGGGGCGCGGGACTCGCGGCGCCCCTGGCGACGGTCACCGTGGTCAACCCGGTGGTCGCCGCCGCCGTCGGCATCACCCTGTTCGGGGAGCAGTTCCGCTACGGCCTGACGGGAACCCTGCTCGCCCTGGCCTGCGGAGCGCTGGCCGCGGTCGGGCTGGTGCTGCTGACCACGGAGCGGGTCGGCCGCGAGCGGCACGCGCCGGAGCACACGGAGGGCGGGGCTCATGTGCAGGCCCCCGCCACGGGAGGGACACGATCGCCGGAGCCCGCGAGGAACGGGGCTCATGTGCCGGCACCCGTGGACGGCAGAGCGGAGGAGGCCGACGCGCCTCTTACGGCGAAACTGCCGGAGCCGGCTTCGCCGTCGGCCCGCTCGGGCACGCATCTGCCGGATCCCTTTCCGGCGCCCAACGCGCTCTCCCTGCCCTTGACCCTCCCCCTGGACCACGGCAGCGGGCGTGTGGAGTTCCACGGGAGACAGCCCGCTGCCGGCCGGGCGCGCCGGGGTGAATTAGAGGACCCGACGGGCACCGTTCAGACGCTGACGCCGCCGGCCCTGAGGTAGGCGAGTGGGTCGACGTCGGATCCGTAGCCGGGACCGGTGCGGATCTCGAAGTGCAGGTGCGGACCGGTGCTGTTGCCGGTGGATCCCGAGCGCGCGATCCGCTGGCCGCCGCCCACCTGCTGGCCTGCCCGGACGTGGAGCGAGGAGAGGTGGGCGTACTGGCTGTACCTGCCGTCGCTGTGCCGGATGACGATCTCGTAGCCGTAGGCTCCCGCCCAGCCCGCCGAGACGACCTTCCCGGAGGCGACTGCCTTCACCGAGGTGCCGGTGGGCACGGGGAAGTCCACACCCGTGTGATAGCCGCTCGACCACGAACCCGCCTGGTGGTACGGGGTCCCGGTCCGCGCCGCCACGGGGGCGGTGAATCCGGAATGCGGCTTGGCCGTCTTCTTCTTCTCGCTCCGGGTGGCGGGATCAGGGGCGGCCTTCCGCGTGGCCTTCGGGGCCTCGGTCCTGGGTGCGGTCTTCTCGGCGGCCTTCTGCCGCGGGGCCGGCTTCTCCGCGGTCTTCCGCTGCGGGGCGGCCGCAGCCGGCCTCGGGGCCGCCTTCGGCGTCCCGGCGACATCGAGGGACAGCCGCTGCCCCGGAAGGATGAGGTCGGGATCGGAACCGACCACCGCACGGTTGGCCGCGTACAGCCGCTGCCAGCCGCCCCGTACCCGCTCGGCGGAGGCTATGCCGGAGAGGGAGTCCCCGTGCGCCACCGTGTACGAGTGGCGCTTGCCGGGCAGGGACGTCGGTGACGTCTTCGCCGCCCTGTCACGGGCGGTCTCCTCCGGTGCACCGGCAGTCTTCGCGCGCGCGCTCCTGACGGGCTCGGCACCCGGGCGCGACTGCGGGAGCAGGTCGGGCGCGTCGCCGCCCCGCTTCAGCCCCGCACCCACCGAGCACGTGGGCCAGGCGCCGGGGCCCTGGCCTTCGAGCACCTTCTCCGCGACGGCGATCTGCTGATCCTTGGTCGCCAGATCGGCCCGTGCGGCGTAGGCGGTGCCCCCGTACGCGGCCCAGGTGGACCGGGTGAACTGCAGCCCCCCGTAGTAGCCGTTCCCGGTGTTGATGTGCCAGTTCCCGGTCGCCTCGCAGGCGGCCACCTTCTCCCACACATCGGCCGATGCGGCGCCCGCCGAAGCGGCGGTGAGCAGCGGGAGCGCGATGCCCGCTCCTCCGGCCGTCACCGTGAGCGAAGCACGGTTAATGCGGCTGGGCTGGTATCTGCGGTGCCGTCCGTTCGCGGCCATGATCAGGCTCCCCCACTGGCAGTAGGACACGTCGCAAGCGGCCAACTTATGGGCAGGGGAAGGGCGGTGACAAGGGAAGGACCGATACCCGCAGCGCACGCGCCCCGGCGCACGACCCCATTCCCGATCAGGAACACGGTGTCACAGTGGGTGCGGCCTCGCAGGAGAGCGCTCTGTCCGGACGTCGGTCCGATGCCGTAAATGCCCTCCATGGCGGACGCTCTGCGGCCGGCCGGTGCGAGACGCCCCTCCGCGAGGGGGGTGCGGCCCGCCGACACCACCGCGCCGCGGCCGTACCGCAGCCGCTCAGCCCGCGGATGTGCGGCCGCGGGCGCGCACCGTCGAGACGGGTGAGCGCTCGGACGTCTCGGCGACGACGGGGAGGCGGCCGGGCGCGGGACGGATGCCCCCGCGCGCCAGGAAGTCGGACAGCGGCAGGGTCGCCGCCCCCACCGTGACCGCGTCGGGACCCAGGTGGCCCAGGTCGATCGTGGTGCGGGCGACCGCGTGCCTGAGTGCGTACTCCTGCGCGTACCGGCGGATGTCCGGGAGGAGATGGGGGCCGATCAAGAGGCCGGCCCAGCCGCCGAGCAGGATGCGCTCGGGTAGGAAGAGGTTGACCAGGTCGGCCAGCGCCGCGCCGAGGCATTCCGCGGTCTCGTCCAGGATCGAGACCGCGACGGGGTCCGGTGCGCCCGCGTCCGGGTAGGCCGCGGCAAGCAGGGCGGCCAGAGCCGTCTCGTCGTCCGCGTCGGGGGGCAGCGGGCCACCAGCCTCCTGCCACCGCTCACGCATGGCCGCCGCCCCCGCGTAGGCCTCCAGGCAGCCGATGGAACCGCAGCGGCAACGCCGCCCCCTCAGCTGCACCGTGGTGTGACCCCACTCCAGGGCCGCGTCGGAGCGGTCCCCCTCGAGGATGTCCCCCCGGTTGACACTCGCGCCGACGCCCGAGCCGATGAGCGCGACTGCGGCGGCGCCCGCGCCCCGGCCGCCACCGAACCACATCTCGGCCTGCCCCAGTGTCCTGGCCCCGTTGTCGATGAAGAACGGCACCTCGGGCGGTACGTCCACGGCCTCACGGAGCATCCGTTCGAAGGGCACGGCGCTCCAGCCGATGGTCTGGCCGTGGACGACCGCGCCCGGCCCGCCCGCGGCCTGTGGCGCGTCGCGTTCGATGATGCCGGGCACCCCGATCCCGATACCGAGCAGCATGCCTGGGTCGGCGCCGGCGCCGCGCAGGACGTCGGACACGCCTGACCGGACATGGCTGACGATGCGCTCGACGTCGTATCCGTGCTGCGCGAGCAGCCGGTCGGTGCGGGCGAGCTCCGTGAGTGACAGGTCGAAGAGCTCGATGCGGACCCGTGTCTCACCGATGTCGATGCCGATGAACAGCCCGCTGTCCGGGGCGATGCGCAGCAGGGTACGGGGGCGCCCACCGTCGGAGTCCACGACGCCAGCCTCCTCCAGGAGACCTTCCGACGCCAGCTCGGCGACCACGTTGCTGATGGATCCCGAACTCAGCCCGGTCGCGGGGCCGAGCTCCTGACGACTCAACGGGCCGTCGACATACAACCGTTGCAATACCCTCGCCCGATTGCCCCTTCGCAGGTCACGCACGGTCCGTCTGCTGCGCTCAGCCATGGTGCTCCCTTCGTCCCGGCAACATACCCCGGCCCCAGCACTTGACGCGCACTTTCCTCACCTCTTAAATCACATCTTAAATTAAGAGCGGAGAGGAGCACCTGGCGGCCTGTGCCCGCGCCGTCGGCAAGGGTGCGCCACTGGCCGGCTACTTCGCCTGGTCGCTGCTGGACAACTTCGAGTGGGCGTACGGCTACGACAAGCGCTTCGGCCTGGTCCACGTCGACTACGCCACGCAGCGCCGCACCGTGAAGAGCAGCGGACGGCGCTACGCAGAGCTCATCGGCGAGGTGTCGGGCGACAGGCCGCGGACAGCGGTCTGACCCCCGCTCCGGGCCGAGCCCGCGCCCTCGGCCCAGCCGCTTCGACCGCTGGTGAACCGGGGGCGTCCGCGCTTCCGGGCGCTGCCGGAAAGCCGCTCGGGGCGCCCTCCGGATGCGGTGGGGAGCGGGAGGTCCCGGCACATATGCTCGCCGTATGGAGCAGAGCGAAGTCCTCAAGCGAGTGATCGGCATCCTCACGGAGGCGGGCGAGATACAGCGTCAGGCCGAGGAGGACACGGGCAGCGGCGACCTGGACGTGGGCGGGAGCATGGTGACGACCCTCCTCAACGAGACGATGCCGCACATCGCCATTCCCGCCGACGCCAGCGTCGAGGAGATGGCGGCGCTGGTCGGGCGTGAGGTGGGCGGAGCCGTCGAGCAGCTCGTCGGCGCCTTCACCCTGGCCTTCATCGCGCTGGCACAGATCCACGACTCCGGGCAGCAGGACGTGACCTCCGCCGACGTGCTCCAGGACCTTGCGCTGAGGGCGGAGGAACTGAGCTCCGACGACGAAGGCCCCGAGGAATCCGCCTGATCGGCCGCACGCCCCCGCCGGCCCGACGGCCCGGCCTCCGGGAGCCGGCGGCGATCGGCGAGCGCGCGCACGGGGGTCTGCTGCGACAGGGGGCCACCCTGCTGCCGCAGCAGACCCCGCACGTTCCGTCGGTTCCTCCTGAGCCGGCGGAGTCCTTGCGTCAGGCGGTGTGGAGGGTCAGCCCGTAACGGTTGAGGATCTCGTTGATGGGCTGGTGCCATGTCTCGCCGCCGCCGCTGCAGTTGCCCCAGCCGCCCGAGGTGACGCCCTGCGCCTGGTCACCGCTGATGAACGAGCCACCGGAGTCGCCCGGTTCGGCGCACACGCTGGTCTTGGTCATCTGGTGCACAGCGCCCTGGCTGTAGTTCACGGTCTCGTTCTTCGCGAGGACGTTGCCGCAGTGCCAGTGCGTGGTCGAACCCGAGCGGCAGATCGAGGCACCGACCGGAGCCTCGTTCGAGCCTCGGACCAACTGGTCGGAGACGGTGCCCCAGCCCAGGACCACCGGGACGGTCCACCAGCCGCTGCCGACGTTCACCCAGGCGTAGTCGTTGTCGGGGAACGACGATCCCTGGAAGTTGCCGATGGCCGAGCCGTCCCACCCTCGGACGGCGCCACCCGCCTGGCCGCAGTGCCCCGCGGTGACGAATCCGCCGTGCACCGAGAAGCCTATGGAGCAGCGGACGTTGCCGGTGTAGTAGGGGTCGCCGCCGACCGTCCCGGCGGCGAGGGTCTGCGGGGCCCCGGCGGTGCGCTCCACCGTGACGGGACCGGCTTCGCGAGCCTTCGCGACGAAGGCGCGGACATCGTTGTCACGCTCTTCGGACGAGACGACGTTCACCACGACCGTGTTCGCCCGGGGGTCGACGTGCCAGCTGCTGACGCCCTTGGGAGCGGAGAGGGAGTCCAGCCGGTTCATGACCGCGTCCAGCTTGCGCGCCGTGTGGTCGACCACCCGGACCTCGGCCCCCGTGGCACGGACGGCACGCGCCGCGCCGCTCTCGGTGACGGCGACCGTCAGCCTGCCACTGCCGGAGTCGAACCAGGAGCCGCCGTAAGCCGCTCCGGCCGCGTTCCGTGCGGTCCCCTCCAGAGCCGTCGCCGCCTTCTCGGCGGCGAGACGGGTCTGTGCCTGACCCTTCGTCAGCCCGAGGTCGCGCTGCATCGCGGTGATGATTCCCGCGGAGGCCTGCGGTTCCGCGGCGGCCGAGGCGGAGTCCGCCGCCGTGGCCTGGGTGAGGCCTGCGGTCGCCCAGGTACCGATGATGAGCAGTGCGGAGAGACCGGTCCGCACCATCGTCGTGTGCCTCAAGGGAGTGCCCCTTCTGTTGTTCCAGCATCGTGGGGGTGGAACAGGAAGCGCCCGAGAGCCGTCCGAGAGCGCTCTCAGAGGCGCCGCTACGGACTGTAGTGCAGTTCGATAGGCAGGTCCATGCCAAAAACCCGAAGGGATTCGGCGGACTTCGCTCCGTGCGGGAGGTGTTCAGGGTGCGAGCAGCGGTTCAGGGTGCGAGCAGCGGGAGTCCGGCGCGCCAGGGTGCACGGAAGGCGTCCCACGTCCTGCCCGACGATTCGGGCGTGGTGTCCCACACGTGTGTACGGCCCCCTGAGGTGCCGACGGGGGCCCAGCCTGGATCGCCGGTCGCCGCGAACGCCGCCCACGCCCGTGTCATGCGCGCCGCGAGCCGCCGGTCGGCGGGACCCGGTGGGCCTCCGATGAGGAAGTGGAGGTACTCGTCCTCCACGTTGCCGAAGGCGAACGGGATGTCGGCGCAGTGCCAGGCCCTCACCCTCTCGCCCAGGCCACCGCACCGGCGCACGAAGCGGGACAGATGGACCCGGCCGCCCGCTTCGGCGTGGGCGTCCGCCAGCCGGCTGCTGTACTCGCCGAACAGCATGTCTCCGCACACGGCCAGGTAGATGTCGCGGACCGGCGCCCCCGGCCGTAGCGCCCGGTAGCCGTCCAGCAGGGTGTCGGGCAGACGGAAGTCGGCTGCGAAGACCGCGAGTTGCTCCTCGTCGTCCACTCTCGCGCAACTTCCGACGGCGTCGAGCAGCCAGTACTCCTCGCTCGTGTGGCAGACCATGAGGCCGAGGCCCCTCGCGCCCCCCTCGGCACATGCGGTGAGAGGATCGAGTGGCAGTGACGGCACTCCGGCCACCGGACCGTAGATCGCCGGATCGTAATGGCGCTGGCCTGATCCGGAGTCGCGCCGGTAACCGTCGGCCACCCGGTCGGACGCGTCGACAAGGGCCTGCGGCGAGGCGGACAGCAGTCCGTCGTACGTCGCGGGGACCCCGGCCGCAGCGGCGACCTCAGCGGTCGTGAGGGCCGCCGACCCGGGTGTGGCGCATGCGTTCACCGCGCTGTGGAGAATGACCCGGTGGAACAGGCCGCGCGCTTCGTCCATGGCCGCCAGGCATGCCGCCGAGGTCGCTCCGGAGGACTGCCCGGCCACCGTGACGCGCTCGGTGTCGCCTCCGAACGCGGCGATGTTGTCCCGCACCCAGCGAAGAGCGGCGATCTGGTCGAGCAGGCCCCGGTTGTCCGGACAGGGCTCCCCGTCGCCCGTGGGTGGCGGGACGCGGCCGAAACCCTCGAATCCGAGGCGGTAGTTGAGCGTGACCACCACGACACCGTGCCCGGCCAGGACCGTGCCGTCGAAGTCGGGCTGCGCCGAGGAGCCGAAGACGTACGCGCCTCCGTGGATCCATACGAGTACGGGGAGCGGATCGTCTCCGACCGGCGACCAGATGTTGAGGCTGAGGACGTCCTCGTCCCCCGGTGACCAGACGGGCGCCCCAGGCAGCTGCGCCGACTGAGGTGCCACCGGCCCGAACGCCGCGCAGTCCCGGACCCCGTCCCAGGGCGTCGGCGGACGCGGGGCCATGAACCTGTTCGCGCCGAAGGGCGGAGCGGCGTAAGGGATTCCGCGCACAACGACGACGTCCGGATCACGGGCCGCCGGCCTGCCCGAGACCACCCCGGTCCTCGTGGCGAACACCCTCATCCCGCTCCCCCTGTTCCGTCCCTGCCGCTCTCGCGTCAGTTTCGCATCGGGCGGGCGCCCCGGACCAACACCTGAACTGCAACCGTCTACACACCTGAGATGTGAATCGGTCTTGCGGCGTCCGGCCTGTCGGCCGGGGTGCGACGTGCCGTGCGCCGATCCTGGTGGGAGCCCGGATCGTTCGCACAGGAAGCCCGGTGACACCACGCCGCCCTATCCGCCTGGAGTAGCAGGCGTACGCGTACCCGATACGAAGCTCGCGATCCGGGCGACCGAACTGGTGCGGGACACGATCGACGACTGCTCGAGCACTACGTTCCGGGCTTCGAGCGCGGCGACTTCGTCAGCACCGTTCTCGATTCACCGTGGCCTGGGTAAGAGGGGCACCTGAGCAAGAGGGGCGCGGGGCGTGTCCGCCGGGCCGGCCAAGATCCAGCGCATCGGAACGGATTGACTGCGCCGTGCCCACTCCCCCGAGTTCCCGCACGGTGGCCATGTCGCTGAAGGGCAGCAGCGCGTCACCGACGATCTGGTGGGGCTCGCTGCCCTTGCCGGCGATGAGGACGACATCCTCCGGACCGGCGCAGGAGAGGGCGAACTCGATGGCGCGGCGGCGATCGGGGATGCGCCGGTACGGGGTGCCGGTCTCCTCGACGCCCGGCACGATCTGGTCCAGGATCGTCCCGGGGTCCTCGTTGCGCGGGTTGTCCGAGGTCAGGACACACAGGTCGGAGTGTGCCCCGGCGATCGAGCCCATCTCCGCCCGCTTGGTGGTGTCCCTGTCCCCGCCGCAGCCGAAGACGGTGATGACCCTGGCCCGGGCGAAACCACGGATGGTGCCGAGTACTTTCTCCAGGGAGTCCGGGGAGTGCGCGTAGTCCACGATCACGGAAGTGCCGCCGGCGGTGGTGACACGCTCGAACCGGCCCGGGATCTGCGGCATCTGTTCGAGCGCGGAGACCAGCCCGCCGAGATCGTGCCCGAGGGTGTGGCAGGCAGCCACCGTGGCCAGCGCGTTGGATACGGAGAACCTGCCGGGGGCCGGGATGGCGGCCGGATACTTGACGCCGCCGTGGTGCAGTGTGAAGCGGGTTCCCGTGGAGTCCACGACCAGGTCGGTGGCCCGGTAGTCGGCCTCGGTGTCGAGGGCGTACGTGGTCACCGCGCCGGGCATCATCGTCGCGATACGAGCGCCCACCGGGTCGTCGGAGTTGACCACGGCGTGCCGGCAGAGCCCCTGGAAGAGCAGGAGTTTGGCGTCACGGTAGTTCGCCATCGTGCCGTGGTCGTCCAGATGGTCCTGGCTCAGGTTGGTGAAGACCCCCACGTCGACGAAGGTGCGGTCGACCCGGTGGGTCAACAGGCCCATCGACGTGGCCTCCAGCACCACGGTGCCGACCTCACGGTCCCGCATGCACCCCAGCAGGTACTGGAGGTCAGGGGACTCGGGAGTGGTCAGTACCGAGCGGGGCATCGGGATCAGATCGTCGCCGATCCGGCTTCCGGCGGTCCCGATGACCCCCGCCCTCACGCCTTGCGAGATCCGCAGCGCGGACTCGACCATGTAGGAGACCGAGGTCTTCCCGTTGGTACCCGTGACGGCGACGACGTCCATGCGCCTCCCCGGTTCGCCGAAGTAGCGGGACGCGACCACGGCGGCCGTCGACCGGACGTCCGCCACCTGCACGACACAGGCACCTTCCACCCCGGAGGGCAGCGCGTAGCCGTCCTCCACGATGACCGCCGCCGCGCCTCGGGCCAGAACGGCGGCGACCGTGCCCGGACCGCCTTCCAGATGTCCGGGCACGGCGATGAACAGCGAACCCGGCGCTGCCCGGTCCGCGTCGAAGACCGTTCCCCCGGTGATGCGCGTGGCCTCGGGGTCGCCCTGGAGAATGCGGTGATTCTGTCCGGCCAGCAGCTCGCTCAGCTTCAAGATGGTCCCTTCGAGGGTGGCTCGGGCCGTGGTGCGGCCATCGCCGGAGCGCGGCAACGGCGGTGCGCCGAGCTGCGGTGGTGACGTAGGGCGGGTGCGATGTCCACGCGGTGCGCGCCGCGCCGCGCGAGGTGACGCACTGGCGCGGCGGAGAGACGAGGGACGGGATGACGTCAGGCGATGGAGGCGCGGAAGGTCGCTAGCCGTGCCCGTGCGGGGCGGTGCGGCAGCTCGCGAGCACACCGGGGGCGGCCTGGTGCAGGCACTTCCCACTGACGCCGGGGCGACTCATGTGGCCGAGTGTACGTCCGGAAGGGGACTCCGATTCCACTCGGAGGTCCTGACAAAGGCGTTGGACGTGTCGGTGGGCGACGAGACGGGTGGCGAGCCCGAGGAAGGCTTCGTGCTCGCACACAGGTCCACCGGCTTCACTACCAGCGGGTAGCCGATCTCGCGGGCCGGGACGACGGCTTCCGCCTCGTCCGCGCAGACCGCGAACCGCGGCCCCGGAACCCCGGCGGCTGCGAGCACCTGCCGGGTCGCGTTCTCCATCGTCTCGGGCGAGAGCCCGGGCGAGCGGCGATCCGAGCGGTGGCGGGTAGACAGCAGTCACAGGAAGTGATCGACAATCGTTCTCATCGGCATCTGAAACAGCGTCGCTCGCGTTGGGAAACTGCTTCCGTTGCGCCCCTCGCCCGACCGGAGTGGAATTACGTAGAGGGGACCCGGAGGAAGGGGCACGCAATGACCTACAGCGACCGGGGGGACGACGTCTACCAGCCGCAGGAGCCGGAGGCTTCGGACCCCGATGACCTGCTGGATGTGGAGGACACCCTCGACGCCTCCGGGATCACCGACGTCCTGGACGAGGGTTACTCGCCGCCCGAGCGGCCGTGGGCCGTCGACGACAAGGGCACGACCGCCGCGGAACAGCAGTCTGGAGAGTCCCTCGACAGCCGCCTGACCAGGGAGGTTCCCGAGAGATCGGACCCCGGGGACGGTATCGGCGATCTCGCGGACGGCGACGGGGAGCCTTATGACCTCGAAGTGGGGACGGACCGTGCGGGCCGCCTCACGCAGGAGGGCGACGGGCATGTGCACTCGACACTCACCGCGCAGGATGTGGGGATCGACGGCGCCGGGGCTTCGGCGGAGGAGGCTGCCATGCATCTGATCCCGGAGGAAGAGGACCTGTTCGGGTAGGAACGGGCCCTGCCCGGCGCGACCCCTTCGGGCGGATCAGGCCGTACCCGGCGGCGCCCGGCACTCCCCAGGGGCACTCCACGGCCCCACGCGGCCGTGCGTGCGCGTTCCCCGAGCACCCTGGGTGAGCCCTCGACGTGCGCGCGGGGGCGTCCCGGTGCACGCGAGGGCCGCACGCGGAACCGGCGGATCGGCGCGCGCCGGGTCGTGCGAGGGCGCGCGGACGGCGAGGCCGAAACACACCGGTGCACTGCCGTTACCCCCGAAAACACTTGGACGTCAGGCGCACGGCCACGGAACACTTTCTCCCCCGGACACCGCGCCGCGCACGCGCATCGAGCGCTTGTGCCCGGTGGTTCGCTGCGCCCCGGGGCGGAGGCCGGCCACCGTGGCGGGGCCCGGAGCAACTGCCCGCGCAGCGACATGAGGTCGGCATGGGATCGCAGCACTCACACGGCACCGGACCGGACAGGGGCCCGGTCCGGCTCGCACTCCGCCACTACCTGAACGAACTGTCCCGCCAACGAGGACTGTCGGTTCCGGCACTCCTGCTCCCTGCACTCGGCAACATCGGGATCACCTACGTCGCGCCGCTGGTCGTCGCCAAGCTGGTGGGCCGGATCGCGCGGGACGGTGCCATCGGGTTACACGAGGCGCTCCCCTACGTCGGTGTGTTCGCCGGGGTCCTGCTCCTCGCGGAGACCCTGTGGAGGCTGGGTCTGCACTGCCTGAACCGGGTCGACGCCCGCGGCATCGAGCACCTGTACGTCACCGGCATGGACGCGCTGTTCGCCAAGGACGCCGCGTTCTACCAGGACAACTTCGCGGGCTCTCTGACGAAGCGGGTGCTGAGTTTCGCCGCCCGCTTCGAGGAGTTCGTCGACACGCTGACCTTCAACGTCGTGGGGAGCCTGGCCCCGCTGCTGTTCGGCACGGTGATCCTCTGGCACTACGACCCGCTGCTGGTCGCCGGGCTGCTGACGATGATCACAGTGACCGCGTTCTGCGCCGCACCTCTCATCCGCCGCCGTCAGAAGCTGGTCAACGAACGCGAGGAGGCCATCGCACGGGTCTCGGGGCACGTGTCCGACGCACTGATGAACATGGACACCGTGCGCGCGTTCGCGGCCGAGGAGCGGGAGGCCGCCGAGCACAGGTCCCGGGTCGCGGAGTCGCGACGTCTGACACTGCGCTCGTGGGACTACGGCAACCTCCGCATCGACACGTTGGTCGCACCGCTGTCGGTGCTGACCAACGGGCTCGGCCTGCTGCTCGCCGTCTCGTTCGGCGCGGGCGGAGGCAGCGTGGAGGCGATCGTGGTCGCGTTCACCTACTACACCGGTTCGACCCGCATCATGTTCGAGTTCAACCAGATCTACCGCCGGCTGGAAAGCTCGATGACCGAGGCCGCGCAGTTCACCGAGCTGCTCGTGGACCCGCCCACCGTGCTGGATCCGCCGGCCCCCGAGCCGGTGCGCCGGGGATCCGCCGACGTCCGGTTCGAGCACGTCGGCTTCGCCCACGGCGGGAGCCGGCCGATCTTCGAGGGACTCGACCTGGCCGTGCCGAGCGGCACGAGGCTCGGCCTCGTCGGGCGGTCCGGCGGCGGCAAGACCACGCTCACGCGATTGCTGCTGCGGATGGCCGACGTCCAGTCGGGCCGCATCCTGATCGGGGGTCAGGACATCAGCCGGATGCGTCAGTCCGACCTGCGGAACCTGATCGCGTACGTCCCCCAGGAACCGGCCATGTTCCACCGCACGCTGCGCGAGAACATCCTCTTCGCCCGCCCGGGAGCCACCGACGCGGAGATCCGGGCAGCCGCCGGCGCGGCCCACGTGACGGAGTTCGCCGATCAGCTCCCCGCCGGCTTCGACACGATGGTCGGGGAACGCGGCGTCAAGCTGTCCGGCGGCCAGCGCCAGCGCGTCGCCCTCGCGCGGGCGATCCTGCGCGACGCTCCGGTCCTGCTGCTGGACGAGGCGACGAGCGCGCTGGACTCGGAGAGCGAGACGCTCGTCCAGCAGGCCCTGTGGCAGCTCATGGAAGGGCGGACCGCGCTGGTCGTCGCACACCGGCTGAGCACGGTCGCGGCGATGGACCACCTCATCGTCCTCGACCACGGAAGCATCGTCGAACAGGGCACGCACCACGAACTGCTGCTCACCGATGGCGCCTACGCCAAGCTCTGGCACCACCAGTCCGGCGGCTTCCTCGTCGACACCGCGGCGGCTCAGCCCGCCGCCGCGACCGAATAGGCCTGCCGTGCGCGCGGCCCCCGACCCGGCGACGGCGGGGGCGGGTCACGATCGGCCCCGCCGACGAGGGCCGCCGCCCCTGACCGGCCCTGCGACCCGCCGAGCGGGACCGGAGGCGTCCGAGGGGCGGCCCGAGCGGCGTTCCGCGCACCAGGAGTGCCGTCGCCCGGCCGGACCGGCTCGGGGTGCGGCCGGAGCCGTGGTGTGGATAAGTGGCAGGGAGTTCCGCCCACCACCCACGGAGTGCGCGCATGTCGGAGGCAGTACCGGACCCCGTCGTGGTCCAGACCGTCGTCGCCCCGCTGACCAGCGCCGCGCTGGTCCTGGTCGCGACGATCGAGCCGGGCGGGGAGTCCGCCGTACGCGACGTCCTGCCGGACCTCGCGGCGTTCGCGCGCTCGGTTGGCTTCCGGATGCCGAGCGCGGGTCTCGCCTGCGTGACGGGCTTCGGCTCGGACGCCTGGGACCGGCTCTTCGCCGGGCCCCGGCCGGCCCACCTCCACCCGTTCCAGGAGTTGCGGGGGCCGCAGCACCGTGCCCCGGCAACCCCGGGTGATCTGCTGTTCCACGTGCGGGCCGAGCGGATGGACGTCTGCTACGAGTGGGCCTCGCACCTCATCGACCGGCTCGGTGGCGCCGTGAAGGTCGTCGACGAGGTCCAGGGCTTCCGCTACTTCGACCACCGCGACCTGCTCGGTTTCGTCGACGGTACGGAGAACCCGGTCGGCGACGACGCACGGAAGGCGGCCGTCGTCGGATCCGAGGACCCCGGGTTCGAGGGGGGCAGTTACGTCGTCGTGCAGAAGTACCTCCACGATCTGCCCGGCTGGAACCGGATCAGCACCGAGGAGCAGGAACGGATCATCGGCCGCACGAAGTTCTCCGACATCGAACTCGCCGACGACGTCAAACCCGCCGATTCGCACGTCGCCCTGAACACCATCACGGACCCCGACGGCACGGAACACGACATCCTGCGCGCCAACATGCCCTTCGGCAGTTTCGAACAGGGCGAGTTCGGCACGTACTTCATCGGTTATGCGGCCGACCCGGGTGTCACCGAACAGATGCTCCGCAACATGTTCCTGGGCAGTCCACCCGGTACCCACGACCGCATTCTCGACTTCTCGACCGCCGTCACCGGCACCCTTTTCCACGCTCCCAGCGCCGACTTCCTCGACGCCCCTCCGCCACCGCCCTCATCCACCGCGGCCGCGGCCGCTCCCGAGCCGCAGACCACCGTGTCACGGCCCGTGGACCCCGCGAGGGTGCGCGACGGTTCTCTGCACATCGGCAGCCTGCAAGAAAGCGCCCCGTGATGAACAACCTCCACCGTGAACTCGCCCCCGTCACCGAAACCGCCTGGGACCAGATCGAGGAGGAGGCCCGGCGGACGTTCAGCCGGCACGTCGCGGCCCGCCGGGTCGTGGACGTGACCGACCCGCAGGGGCCGGGATTCTCGGCTGTCGGTGACGGTCACCTGCGCGACATCGACCCGCCCACCCCCGATGTGATCGCCCGCGCCCGCACAGCCACACCGGTCATCGAGTGGCGGGTGCCGTTCACCGTCTCCCGGGCGGCCGTGGACGACGTCGAGCGCGGCTCCGAGGACAGCGACTGGCAGCCGGTCAAGGACGCGGCGCGCACCTGCGCGTTCGCCGAGGACATGGCCGTCATCGACGGATACGCGGCAGCGGGCATCACCGGGCTGCGCGACGGTTCCTCGCACGCCCCGCTGCCGCTGCCCGCGGACGCACGCGACTACCCGGCCACGGTGAGCCAGGCCCTGACCCGGCTGCGGCTCGCGGGCGTCGACGGACCCTACCGGCTGCTGCTCGGCGCTGAGGCGTTCACGGAGGCGACCGAGACCTCCGACCACGGCTATCCCGTGGCAACCCACCTGGGCCGGATCCTGGAGGACCCGATCCTGTGGGCGCCCGCGGTGTCGGGCGGTGTGCTGCTGTCCACCCGGGGCGGCGACTTCGAACTGTGCCTGGGCCAGGACCTGTCCATCGGCTACCAGGACCACGACGCGAGGGACGTCCGGCTCTACTTCCAGCAGGCGTTCACCTTCCGGATGCTGACCCCCGAGGCCGTCGTCCCGCTCATCGCCTGAGGGCGCAGGGCCGACCTGGGAGGCTCCCATCGACGAGACCCGCCGCACACAGCCGGACCCCGCACCGGCCGCGGGCAGCGTCCACGCACAGCGCTCGGCAAGGTTCGCCGAGGCCCTCCGCCTGGCCGTCGAGGAAGGGATGCTCGGTGAGACGCGGCCCCTCGCGGGCTTCCTCGACGCGGACGGGGTGCGCGAGTCCGTCGCCTCGCTGCGGGACGCGTTCGCCGCGGAGCCTCGTGTGCGGGTGCTGCACACGTTCGCCGCCAAGGCCGCCTCCCTGATCCCCGTGCTGCGGCTGCTCGCCGACTGCGGCATGGGGTGCGAGGTCGCCGGCCCTGGGGAACTGCGGCTCGCGTTCGAGGCCGGGTTCCCTCCCGAGCGGATCGTCCTGGACTCGCCTGCCAAGACCCGCGACGAACTGCGGCTGGCACTGGCACTCGGTGTCGCCGTGAACGCGGACAGTTTCGATGAGATCCGCCGCATCGACGGCCTCCGCTCCCCCGGCTCGGCCTCCGTCCTGGGGCTGCGGGTGAACCCCCAGGTCGGCGGTGGTTCCATCGGGGCCATGAGCACGGCGACGTCGACGTCGAAGTTCGGCGTGGCACTCCGCGACCCGGGCGCCCGCGAGCAGGTCGTACGTACGTTCACGGAGCGGCCCTGGCTGACCCGGCTGCACGCCCACGTGGGCTCCCAGGGCTGCCCACTGGAGCTCATCGCGGCGGGCATCGCCGAGACCTACGCCCTGGCCGAGGAGGTCAACGGGGCGCTGGACGCGCGCCGGATCACCGGGATCGACATCGGGGGCGGGCTCCCGGTCAACTTCGACGACGACGAGTCCCGGCCGGCCTTCTCCGAGTACGTCGCGGCCCTCCGTACGGCTGTTCCCGGACTCTTCGACGGGCGGTACGACCTGGTCACCGAGTTCGGCCGGTCCCTGCTCGCCAAGAACGGTTTCATCGGTGCCCGGGTGGAGTACACGAAGGACGCCGGCGGGCGCCGCATCGCGCTCACCCACGCGGGTGCGCAGATCGCCACCCGGACCGTCCTCATGCCCGATGCCTGGCCGCTCAGGGTCGGCGCCTTCGACGGAGAGGGCCGCCCCCGGAACGGACCGCCCATGGTGCAGGACATCGCGGGGCCGTGCTGCTTCGCCGGGGACGTGGTGGCCCGTGGACGGGAACTGCCGGAACTGCGCGAGGGCGACTTCGTGGCCCTGTACGACACGGGGGCGTACTACTTCTCCACCCCGTGGGCGTACAACAGCCTCCTCCGGCCGGCCGTACACGGCTTCGCCGGGCGGTCCGGCGCTCTGCGCTTCGCCCCGGTGCGCGACGCGCAGTCGCTGGACTCGGTGGCGGCGGAGAGCGGCCTGAACCACTCCGACGCGCTGACCTCTCTCTTCGAGCCCGCCGAGGGCCTTTAGGCGGGCCCGCCCGCGGGCTGGGGCGCGGGCTCGGGCTCGGGCACCGGGTCGGGATTCGGGCTCGGCGGCTGCGGAATCGGATCCGGCGCGGGGCCGGGCGGGACCGGGCCCGGCGGCACGGGCGGCGGGGAGGGCACCGGCGTGGGCGGTCCCGGCACGGGCGCGGGCGCGGGCGGTACGGGATCGGGATACGGGTGCGTCATGTCGTGCCTCCAAGTGCATCGGACAGGACGAGTGGATCTCCTCTCCACCGTCTCCCCGTGCGGCTGCCCTCGCCTGCCGAGTCCATACGTACGGATCGTGGAGCCATGCCCCGCCGGGTGCCTCAGAACAGCTCCGGATGCGCCCCGAGCTGCAGCCCGGCGCTCCGCACGAGCTCATGGCCGGCCTCCGGGGCCTGATCGGGATGGCGCCGGGCCCACTCGGCGGCGTAGGGGCAGAGCGGCACCACAGGCACGCCTTCGCGGGCCGCCATGGAGTAGAGCTCACGGACGAGGGCGCCGGCGACGCCCCTGCCCTCGTACTCCGGCTCGACGACGGTGTGCACGGCCACGAGGGAGCCGGGGCCGGGGTCCATCACGAAGTACGTGACGACCCCGGCGGCGGCGCCGCCCAGAAAGGCCACCAGCTTGCCGCTCCCCCGGTCGTCCCGGATCTCGACTGCGGCGTGCTCTGCTGCCATGGCGGGTGCTCCTCGCTGTCGTGCGCGCGGGGCGGGTCAGCTCCGCGCGGGAACCGCGTGCGGGCTGCGCTCGGTGGGCGTGCCGGGCACCGGCGCCGACGCGTCGGTGTCAAGGGCGACGATGCGGTTGTCGGCGTCCACATGCACGACACTCGGCACCAGCGCGCGCGCCTCGGCGTCGTCGACCTGGGCGTAACTGATGAGGATGACCAGGTCACCGGGGTGCACCAGGTGAGCGGCGGCACCGTTGATCCCGATGACGCCGGAGCCGCGCTCCCCCTCGATCACGTAGGTCTCGAGCCGCGAGCCGTTGTCTATGTCCACGATATGCACCAGCTCGCCGGGCAGCAGGTCGGCGGCGTCCATCAGATCGGCGTCGATGGTCACGGACCCCACGTAGTGCAGGTCGGCCTGGGTGACGGTGGCACGGTGGATCTTGGACTTGAACATTGTACGCATCATGGAGGTACTCCGTCTACTAGGCTCCCTGCCTGCGTTTTCGCAGGTCAAGTGCGGTGCAGCCAGAGTACAACGAGTCGCATGTTCGGGCAGGGGGCAGCAGGTTTTTCAGGACTAATGCTGACCCAATGCTGACTTTGCTGACGCATCGTCAGGCAAGCCTGGAGAGCCTCACCCGCTCCCTTGCCTCCACCCCGACGACCCTCACAAGCCACGCAGCGCTCCCCTCAAGAGCTCTGGTGATCATCGTCACCCCTACAGCAGGACGACGGCCCTGACGCACACGACGGGGCCATGTCTCCGCAAGAACCTTCGAGGCAGCGCAGCTGCCTAGCAGTGAATCCCGGTTCGGCAAAGCCGACGGCTCTCGTGACTATGGCCACGACTCATCCCGGATCCACCGGCTTGATGCCTGTGGATAGTCTTCCGGAAACGAAGAAGTGCCTTGTGACCTGCGATGATGGGGTTTCTCTAGGACCACATCAGGCACGATCGGCAAGGCACTTCCGAGATGCAATCTTCCCATGCCGCGGCGGCGGTCTCATCCGCGTTCGATGATCCGAACCTGATCGCGTACGGCGGGCTGGAGCCGGTGGTGCGGCTGGCCGAGCGGTGCGGTCTGCCCGCTCTGGCCGGCGAGCTCATCAGGCTGCCCGCATCGAAGGACGGCACCGGCGCCTTCCCCGCGGCGAAAGTGATGTCACTGGTGGGCGGCATGGTCGCGGGCGCCGACAGCATCGATGACATGGACCGGTTGCGGCACGGCGCAATGGGCCGCCTGTTCGCCGGGGTGCGGGCACCTTCCACGCTGGGATCGTTCCTGCGCTCCTTCACGCACGGACATGTGAAGCAACTGCACGCCGTGGCCCGCCGGTTCCTGCCCGCCCTGGCCCACCACACCCCGCTGCTGCCCGGCGCCGACCAAGTCGCCTACGTGGACATCGACGACACCATCCGCCGCACCTACGGCTACGCCAAGCAGGGCGCCGGCTACGGATACAGCAAGGTCAAGGGCCTGAACGCACTGCTAGGCGTCGTCTCCACACCCCTGTCCGCCCCGGTGATCGCCGCCACCAGACTGCGCAAAGGACCGACGAACTCCGCACGCGGGGCAGCAGCCTTCGTCGCCGAGACCATCCGCACCGCCCACGCCTGCGGCGCCGGCGGCCTGCTGGTGCTGCGCGCGGACTCCGCGTTCTACGGCGCCGATGTCGTCAACGCCTGCCGGGCGCTGGGCGCACGCTTCTCCATCACCGTGCGGATGAACAATTCCGTCAAGGCCGCCATCGCAGCCATCGATGAAGCGGCCTGGACGCCGATCAAGTACCCCAAAGCGCTCTGGGACGAGGAAGGCCAGTGCTGGATCTCCGACGCCGAGATAGCCGAGACCACCTACACCGCCTTCACTTCCAAACCGAAGAAACAGCAGGTCACCGCCCGTCTGATCGTGCGCCGC